>JBKQQE010000621.1:0-5912 GCA_052326245.1 Xanthobacteraceae bacterium
ATGGGCCACCGCCACGGTGTCGCCGGTCAATGAATCGTACCAGTCGCGCACCCGCCGCGTCACCGCGGCGTAGCTCTCGCCGCCGGGCGGCGGCACGTCCCATTTGTCGATCGCGCGGGTGGCGAACAGCTCCGGGTCGGAGGCCTGCATCTGCGACAGGGTCGAGCCCTCCCACCGCCCGTAGGCGATCTCGCGCAGCCGGTCGTCCACCGCGTAGCCGAGCGGCGGCAGGTCGAGGGTCTGCCGCAGCAACTCCATGGTCTGGCGGGCGCGGCCGAGCGGGCTTGCCACGAACGGCAGCGCAACGCTGGCGGCGTCGCGGCCGACCATGCCCTGCAGGATCGCTCCGGCCGCGGCCGCCTGGCGGCGCCCGAGGTCGTTGAGCGGAATGTCCTGGCTGCCCTGGAAGCGGCCGAGCGCGTTCCATTCGGTCTCGCCGTGGCGGATATAATAGATCACCGGTCGCGGCATCGCGGCGGAAGTCAGCCGGCGCCGAAGCTGACGTCCGGCGCGTCGGGTCGCTTCATGCCGACGACGTGATAGCCGGAATCCACATGATGGACTTCGCCGGTCACGCCGCGCGACAGGTCGGACAACAGGTACATCGCGCTGTCGCCCACCTCCTCGATGGTGACGTTGCGGCGCAGCGGCGCATTATGCTCGTTCCACTGCAGCAGCAGGCGGGAATCGGCGATCCCGGCGAAGGCCAGCGTCTTGATCGGTCCGGCGGAGATGGCGTTGACCCGGATCTTGTTGACGCCGAGATCGGCCGCGAGATAGCGCACCGAGGCCTCCAGCGCCGCCTTCGCGACCCCCATGACGTTGTAGTGCGGCATCCATTTCTCGGCGCCGTAATAGCTCAGCGTGATGATCGAGCCGCCGTCCGGCATCAGCTTTTCCGCGCGCTGCGCCACCGCGGTCAGCGAATAGCAGCTGATCAGCATGGTCTTGGAGAAATTCTCGGGCGAGGTGTCGACATAGCGGCCGTCGAGCTCGTCCTTGTCGGAGAAGGCGATCGCGTGAACCACGAAATCGATCTTGCCCCACTCCCGCCGCAGCGTCTCGAACACCGCGTCGACGCTCGCCAGATCAGTGACGTCGCAATGGCCCAGCACCAGCGCGCCAAGCTCCGCGGCGAGCGGTTCCACCCGCTTCTTCAGCGCCTCGCCCTGCCAGGTCAGCGCCAGTTCCGCTCCCGCGGCGCGGCAGGACTTGGCAATTCCGTAGGCAATCGAGCGGTTGTTGGCCACGCCCAGAATGACGCCCCGTTTGCCCTGCATCAGCCCTGCATTGTCCGCCATGTCGATCCCATCCCTGCCTGTCCGCGCCGGCCCTCCATGGCACAGCGCATCTGCCGCATCAAGCGCCCGCGGCGTGCACGGAATAGACGCTGCCTGCGGGGGTTAGGACTAAGACACCGGGTACTGGTAAAAGCGCATCGGCAGGATCGTCATGAACGCGTTCCACCAGAGCATCGAGGCCATGATTCCGGCGCTGCGCCGCTACGCCCGCGCGCTGACCCGCGACGCCGATATCGCCGACGACCTGGTGCAGGACACGCTGGTGCGGGCGCTGCGGGCCGAGCGCCTGTTCGTCGGCGGCGACCTGCGCAGCTGGCTCTACACCATCCTCACCAATCTGAACCGCAACCGGCGCCGCGCGCTCGCCCGCAAGCCGACCATCACGCCGCTGCTCGACACCGCGGCGGACGCCAGCGGCACCGAAGCGGAAAGCCGCGACATCGCCCACGCGCTGGCGACGCTGGTCGACGACCAGCGCGCGGTGCTGCTGCTGGTGGTGCTCGAGGGCTTGAGCTACCGCGAGGTCGCCGACATCCAGGGCGTTCCGATCGGCACGGTGATGTCGCGCCTGGCGCGGGCGCGGGCGCATGTCAAAGCCTATCTCGAGGAAGGACGCCCGGCGCTGCGGCGGGTGAAATAGCAGATGACGACGTTGAAGGCAGCACGACCGGGAGTACGACCATGACCGAGCGCGACATTCCCGTCACCGAGGACGAACTGCACGCCTATGTCGACAACGAGCTGCCGGCGGAGCGCCGCGTGGCGGTCGAGGCCTGGCTGTCGTCGCATCCGGGCGATGCCGAGCGGGTCCGGGCCTGGCGCGCGCTCGGCGATCGGGTCCGCGAACGCTATGCCGGCGTCGTCGACGAGCCGGTGCCGCGACGGCTCGAGCTCGATCGCCTGATCGCCCGCCCCCGCTTCGCGATCTGGGGGGCGGTGGCCGCGACCCTGGTCGCCTTCGTCGTCGGCGGCGGCGCCGGATGGCTTGCGCACACGTTCTGGAGCTGGGAGACGGCGCCGCAAATGCTGCGGGAGGACGCGGTGGTGGCCCACAAGCTTTATACCGGCGAGGCCCGGCACCCGATCGAGGTCAGCGGCAACGAAGACCATCTGTTGCCATGGTTGTCGCGCCGCGTCGGTGCGACCCTGCATGCCCCCGACCTCACGCGCTTCAACCTGAAACTGCTCGGCGGGCGGCTGTTGCCCGGGCCGAACGCGCCGGCCGCCCTGTTCATGTACGAAAATCCCGCCGGCGTGCGCGTCACCCTGTACTGCACGCCGATGCGAGGACCGACCACGGCCATGGTCTACAAGGAGAGCGACAACGCTGCCTCGGTGATGTGGACGCAGGACGACTTCGGCTGGGTGATCAGCGGCCCCCCGAACCGGGAGAAGATGAAAGAGGTCGCCGCCGCCGCCTATGCCCAGCTGGAGCAGTGGTAGGGGTAGGGCCTAGCAAGAGGCACGGATTTAACACACCAATGCCGTCGTCGGATAGCAACGCGGCTTTCGCCGCGTTGCGTTCTTACTAAGAGCCGCAAGCCGGGTAAACCCGGCGTGCGGGCTTGACCGGGCGACCCAGTACTCACCATCGTCAGTGAGAGAGCGACCGTAGATCGTTCTTGGCTCTTGCCGTCGATACCATCGAACGCCGTGATTACTGGATCGCCCGCTTTCGCGGGCGATGACGCTGAGGATGTAGAAAAGCCTCGGCCCCAACCCGACGAGCTGACCATGACAAACCGGCGGGTCGGCTGATCTTGAAAATGGTCTCGGTCAGCCGATGCCGCTGCGCGGATTGTAGGGATGATGGCTGCGCCATTTCTCCATCAGCGCCTCGAGATCGGTATCGGCCCCGTCCGGCAGCGCGATCCGCACCGTCACGAACAGGTCGCCGGCGGCTTTGCCCTTCGGCATGCCCTTGCCCTTCAGCCGGAACGCGCGCCCGCTGGTGGTGTTCTTCGGGATCGAGAGCTCGACCACGCCATCGAGCGTGGGGACGCGAACCTTGGCGCCGAGCACGGCTTCGTACAGCGTGATCGGCAGATCGATCCGCAGGTCGGCGCCGTCGACCTTGAACAAGTGATGCGGCGCGACCGTGAGCGTGATCAGCACGTCGCCGGCCGGGTGACCGGGCACCACTTCGCCCTGCCCCTTCAGCCTGATCTGCTGGCCGCTGGTCACGCCCTTGGGAATGCGGATGTCGAGTTCTTTTCCGGTCGGCAGCCGGACCCGCTTTTCGCCGCCGTGAACGCTCTCCTCGAGCGAGACCGACATGGTGACGTTGAGGTCGAGATCGGGTCCGCCGAACGGGGTCTCGTATTCGAAGGTGCGCGCGCCGGCACGGCCGCGCGGTGCCGCGCCGCCGCCGAACATGCTGTTGAGAATGTCCTCGAACGCCGCCCCGCCGCCCGGACCGCCGGCCCCCCCGGGGGCGCCGCGAAAGGAGTATTCGAAGCCGCCGCCCGGCTCGGCGCCCGCGCGACCGCCGCCCGGAAAGCCCTGAAACTTCGGCTTGCCCTCGGCGTCGATTTCGCCGCGGTCGAACTGCTTGCGCTTGTCCTCGTCGCCGAGGATCTCGTTGGCCGTGTTCAGCTCGGCGAAACGCGCAGCCGCTTTCGGATCGTTCTTGTTGGCGTCAGGATGGTGCTTCTTCGCGAGCTTGCGAAACGCGCTCTTGATCTCGGCCGCGCTCGCGCTTCGCTTCACCCCCAAGACCTCATAGGGGTCGCGCATTCGACAAGTCTCCTTCAGGGAAGTGATGTCATAGCCCAGAATCGGGCTGAGATAGCTAGCTGGATCGTATCTGGGGTGACCGTGGCATTTTTGCAACTAGTTTGATGCCAAGGTTTAGGGAGACCGCCCGCGCCGGGCTCGATCAGGTCGAATGTCCGGTCAGCCGTGCCGCCACGGCCGCAGGGTACGGACTTCCCACCGGCCCTGCGCCTCCTTGCACGCCTCGCCCTCGAACCAGTTCTCGCTCTCCCCCTTGACCAGGCTGGCGAGGAAGTCGCGGCACATCCGGCCCTCCGAGGCGTAGGCGCTCGCCAGCGGCGTCACCGAGCCGCGCGCGCCGGTCTGCGGGTTTTCCCAGGGCTGGCTGGCGTTCTTGTCGCCCCGGGTCAGGACATCGGAGGCCGCGTTGCGGGTAAACGCCAGGTCGGTGTCGGTCGGGCCGTCGTCGGTCTGCACCACCGGCGTGATCGAGCCCGTGACGTCGTCGAGGCTTTCCTTCGCCGCCAGCTGCTGGCCGCTCATGCGATAGGAACACCCCCCGCAAGAACCCGCCAGCGCCAGCGCCGCCGCGACCGCCAGGGCCTGGCCCAGGCCGGATAGGCTAGCGCCCTTCCATCCCCTATATAGGGGAGGCGACGTGCTGCGAGTTCCGGGCCGACGCAAGACAGGTTCTCCCGCCCATGACAGATACGCCGACCATGGAACACCAGCCCTGGTTAAAATCGGGTGATTTTACGGCCGCCGAGGAGCCATTCGGCCTGTTCGCCGCCTGGCTGCAGGACGCCACCGCCTCCGAGCCCAACGATCCGAACGCGATGGCGCTGGCCACCGTCGACCAGGACGGCCTGCCGGACGTGCGCATGGTGCTACTGAAGGGTTTCGACGCCACCGGCTTCGTGTTCTTCACCCACATCGCCAGCCAGAAAGGCCGGCAGCTGGCCGGCTGCGCCAAGGCGGCGCTGGTGTTCCACTGGAAATCGCTGCGCCGCCAAGTGCGCGTCCGCGGCACCGTCACGCCGGTGACGGCGCAGGAGGCCGACGAGTATTTCGCGACGCGGCCGCGGCCGGCGCAGATCGGCGCCTGGGCCAGCAAGCAGTCGCAGCCGCTGGAAAGCCGGTTTGCCTTCGAACAGGCGATTGCCGCGGAAACCGCCCGGCACCTGATCGGCGCCGTGCCGCGGCCGCCGGGCTGGAGCGGCTATCGGATCGCCCCGCTGGCCATGGAGTTCTGGCACGATCGTCCGTTCCGGCTCCATGATCGCATCGACTTTCGCCGCGACGCGCCGGATGCCGCCTGGAGCAAGGTGCGGCTCTATCCCTGAGCGCCGCGACCACTACCCAACGAGACAAAGCCCCCATGTCCACCTCCTCCTCGAACGCGCCGCGCCGCACCCTGCTCCTGACCGGTGCGAGCCGCGGCATCGGCCACGCCACCGTGATCCGCTTTTCCAGCGCCGGCTGGCGGGTCATCACCTGTTCGCGGCATCCGTTTCCCGAACAGTGCCCCTGGGACGCCGGCCCCGAGGACCACATCCAGGTCGACCTCTCGGACCACGACAACACGCTGCAGGCGATCAAGGACATCCGCGCGCGGCTGGAGACCGGCGAGCTGCACGCGCTGGTCAACAACGCCGCCATTTCGCCCAAGGCCGACGGCGGCGGCCGGCTGGGGACGCTCAATACCGACGCGGATATCTGGGCCAAGGTGTTTCGCGTCAACTTCATGGCGCCGATCATGCTCGCCCGCGGCCTGATCGATGAGCTGAAGGCCGCCAAGGGATCGGTGGTGAACGTCACCTCGATCGCGGGCTCCCGCGTCCACCCGTTCGCCGGCGCCGCCTATGCGACGTCGAAGGCCGCGCTGGCGGCGCTGAC
>JBKQQE010000622.1:0-3360 GCA_052326245.1 Xanthobacteraceae bacterium
CGTGACGGTGCAGACCCAGATCAGCGGTCAGCTTTTGCAGGTCGCCTTCACCGAAGGGCAGATGGTCAAGGCCGGCGATTTCCTGGCGCAGGTCGATCCGCGGCCCTACGAGCTTGCGCAAGCGCAGTTCGAAGGCCAGCTCGCCCGCGATCAGGGCTTGCTGGCGCAGGCCAAGGTCGACCTGGCGCGCTATCAGAAACTGGCCGAGCAGAATTCGATCGCCCGCCAGCAATATGAGGACCAAGTCTACATCGTGCAGCAATACCAGGGCTCGGTGAAGCTCGATCAGGCGCTGGTCGATCAGCAGAAGCTGAACGTTATTTACTGCCACATTGTTTCGCCGGTTACCGGCCGTGTCGGCCTGCGCCTGGTCGATCCGGGCAATTATGTGCAGACCAGCAACAGCACCGGCATCGCTGTCGTCGCCCAGTCGCAACCGATTACGGTGATCTTCCCGATTCCCGAGGACGATCTGCCGGATATCGTGCCGCAGCTCAACGCCGGGGGCACGTTCCTGGTGTCGGCCTACGACCGCGCGAACGTCAAGTTGCTGGCCACCGGCCGCGTGATCGCGCTCGACAGCCAAATCGATACCACCACCGGTACCGTCAAAGTGCGCGCGCAGTTCGATAACGCCGACTACGCGTTGTTTCCCAATCAATTCGTCAACGCCCAACTGCTGGTGAAGACGCTGAACGATGTCGTCACGGTGCCGACCGCGGCGATCCAGCGCGGCGCGCCCGGCGCCTATGTCTACGTCGTCAACGCCGACAACACGGTGTCGGTGCGGCCGATCAAGCTCGGCCCGACCGACGGGCCGATGGCGGAGGTCACTTCGGGGCTGTCCGCGGGCGAGCGGGTCGTGGTCGACGGCACCGACCGCTTGCGCGACGGCGCGCGTGTGACGATCCCTGCCGGCGCCCAGGCTGCTGCGCCGGCGACGGATTCTCTGCCGAGCACGCAACCTGCGAGTCCCGCGCCGACGCCGGGCGCTGCTGCGCCGGATGCTCAATCCGAGAAGCCGGATCATTCGCAAAAACGGCGCAATAGCGGCAGCCAATAGCGGCAACGCGGGGCGGCGAGCGCAAATTCGGGTCAAGATTTTGCGCGACGATGAAGCGATGCGATGAACGTCTCCGAACCCTTCATTCTGCGCCCGGTCGGAACGACGCTGCTGATGGCAGCGATCATGCTGTCCGGCATCGTCGCTTATAGCTTCCTGCCGCTCTCGACCTTGCCCGCGGTCGACTATCCGACGATCCAAGTGCAGACCTTTTACCCGGGCGCCAGTCCGGAAGTGATGACATCGTCGGTGACGGCTCCGCTCGAGCGCCAGCTCGGACAGATGCCGGGGTTGAACCAGATGACGTCGGCAAGCTCCGCCGGCGCGTCGATCATCACCCTTCAATTCAGCCTCGAGCTGAGCCTCGACGTCGCCGAGCAGGAGGTTCAGGCCGCCATCAACGCCGCGAACAATCTGCTGCCGAGCGACCTGCCGATCCCGCCGGTCTACGCCAAGATCAACCCGGCCGATGCGCCGATCCTGACCCTGGCGGTCACGTCGAAGACCATGTCGCTGACCGATCTCGAGGATCTGAGCGAGACCAGGCTGGCGCAGAAGATATCGCAACTGAACGGCGTCGGGCTGGTCAGCATCAGCGGCGGGCATCGCCCGGCGGTGCGCATTCAATTCAATCCGCAATCGCTTGCCGCCTACGGCCTCAATATCGACGACGTCCGCACCACCGTCGGCAACTTCAACGTCAACACGCCGAAGGGAAATTTCGACGGCCCGGCCCAGGCCACGACGATCAACGCCAACGACCAGATCACCACCGCCGCGCAATATGCCAACACCGTTATCGCCTATCGCAACGGCAATCCGGTGCGGCTCTCGGATGTGGCAAACGTCGTCAGCGGCGCGGAGAACATCAAGCTCGGCGCCTGGGCGAACACTACGCCGGCGATTATTCTCAATGTTCAGCGGCAGCCGGGCGCCAACATCATCGAGGTGGTCGATCGGATCAAGACCTTGCTGCCCCGCATCGTCTCCACCCTGCCGGCGGCGGTCGATGTCGGCGTGCTCAGCGACCGCACCGTCACCATCCGCGCCTCGGTGGCCGACGTCGAGTTCGAACTCGGCCTCGCGGTCGTCCTCGTCGTGGTGGTAATCTTCTTGTTCTTGCGGACGCTTCCCGGCACCATCATTCCGAGCCTGTCGGTGCCGCTGTCGCTGGTCGGCACGCTCGGCGCCATGTACCTGCTCGGCTTCAGCCTCGACAACTTGTCGCTCATGGCGCTGACCATCGCCACCGGCTTCGTGGTCGACGACGCCATCGTCATGATCGAGAACGTCGCCCGCTACGTCGAAGGCGGCATGCATCCGCTCGAAGCCGCGCTCCGAGGCTCGGCGCAGATCGGCTTCACCATCATTTCGCTGACCATTTCGCTGATCGCCGTGCTGATACCGCTATTGTTCATGGGCGAGGTCGTCGGCCGCCTGTTCCACGAATTTGCCATCACGCTCGCGGTCACCATCGTCATATCGGCCGTGGTCTCGTTGACGCTGGTGCCGATGATGTGCGCCAAGCTGATCCGGCATCATCCGGAATCCGAGCGCAGCCGCTTCGACATTCAGGCCGAACACGTCTTCAACTCGACCATCGCGCTTTACGGCCGCGCGCTCAATTGGGTATTGGATCGCCAGCCGCTGACGCTCATAGTCGCCATCCTGACGCTGGCGGTCACCATCATCCTCTACGTCCTGATCCCGAAGGGATTCTTTCCGGTGCAGGACACCGGCATGATCCAGGGTATCTCGGAGGCGCCGCAAAGCATCTCCTACGAGGCGATGGCGAAGCTGCAGAACCAGCTCGCCGAAGCGATCCTCACGGACCCCGATGTCGACAGCTTAAGTTCGTTCATCGGCGTCGACGGCACCAATCAAACGCTCAACACCGGCCGCTTTCTCATCAACCTGAAACCGCACGACGAGCGCAGCCTTACCGCGACGCAAATCATCCGGCGGATCCAGCGGGAGGTCTCCGGCATCATCGGCGTCACGCTCTACATGCAGCCGGTGCAGGACCTGACCATCGACTCCACGGTCAGCCGGGCGCCCTACCATTTTGTGCTCGAGGACGCCAATCCCACCGAGTTCAACACCTGGGTGCCGCGCGTAGTTCAACGGCTCGGCCAGTTGCCGCAGATCACCGACGTCGCCAGCGACCTGCAACAAGAGGGCCTTACGCTGAACATCGTCATTGACCGCGCCACCGCGGCCCGCTTCGGCATCACGCCGGCGACCGTCGATAACGCGCTGTACGACGCCTTCGGCCAGCGCATCATTTCCACGATCTA
>JBKQQE010000623.1:0-15465 GCA_052326245.1 Xanthobacteraceae bacterium
GCCAGCAATCGGCTCCTGAATTCGTAGGCGATGAAGAATCCGACCGTGCAGGCCTTGTCGCCCTGCGGCTCGAAGGTCCAGCGGTTTTCGAGGCGGCTGAACGGCCCGTGCAGGTATTCGACGAGGATCCTGCGATTGGGGCGGTCCAGCGTCACGCGGCTGGTGAAACGTTCCCGCACCAGCTTGAACGACACGGTCATGTCGGCGACCACGACCTCGATGCCGTCGGCGTTCGTCGTCCGCGACTTGACCTTGAGGGATTGGCACAGCGGCACGAATTCGGGATAGCGCTCGACGTCGGCCACGAGATCGAACATCTGGTCGGCATCGTGGCCGACGCGGCGCTTGTTGGAGAACTGGGGCATGGAGGACCTAGCGGGCGGCCGCCCGCGCCGCGCGCAGCTTGGCGAAGTCCTCACCGGCATGGTGCGACGACCGTGTCAGCGGCGAGGCCGACACCATCAGGAAGCCCTTGGTGTAGGCGATGGCCTCGTAGCCGCCGAATTCCTCGGGCGTCACGTAGCGCGCCACCGCGTGGTGCTTGCGCGTCGGTTGCAGATACTGGCCGATGGTCAGGAAATCGACGTCGGCCGAACGCAGGTCGTCCATCACCTGCAGAACCTCGTGGCGCTCCTCGCCCAGCCCAACCATGATTCCGGACTTGGTGAAGATCGTCGGGTCGAGCTCCTTCGCCCGCTGCAGCAGGCGGACCGAGTGGAAGTAGCGCGCGCCGGGCCGCACCGACAGGTAGCGCGACGGCACTGTCTCGAGATTGTGGTTGAAGACGTCGGGCCGCGCGGCAACCACCACCTCGAGCGCGCCGTCCTTGCGGAGGAAATCGGGAGTCAGGATCTCGACCGTCGTGGTCGGACACGCCGCGCGAAGCGCCTGGATCGTGCGGGCAAAATGCGTGGCGCCACCGTCGGCGAGGTCGTCGCGGTCGACCGAGGTGATGACCACATGGGCCAGCCCGAGCTTGCGCACGGCTTCCGCCACGTGGCCGGGCTCGGCGTCATCGAGCTGGCCCGGCAACCCGGTCTTGACGTTGCAGAATGCACAGGCGCGGGTGCAGGTATCGCCCATGATCATGAAGGTGGCGTGCTTCTTGTCCCAGCACTCGCCGATGTTCGGGCAGCCGGCCTCTTCGCAGACGGTCACCAGGCCGTTCTCACGGACGATATTGCGGGTGTCCGCGTAGCCGCGCGTGGTCGGGGCGCGCACGCGAATCCATCCGGGCTTGGCCGGAGAGGCCGCGTCCGGCCGGCCTGCCTTCTCGGGGTGGCGGGGACGGACGGGCTGGTCCGAAACCGTATCGATCACAACAACCATCGAAAACCTGCTTGGCTGCGACCTTACCTAGGCGGTCAGCGGCGCTGCCGCAACCGGGCTCGGCCGCGCACGTGTCACGCCGCTGCATAGCACGGATGTCGGGCGGCGTCGCCTGACCCTGGCACCGTGTGGCTCGGCTATCTCATTCCAGAACTAGCTCTGCCTTTGATCATCGCCGTTGCCCACCACCCGGAATTCTAGCTAGCATAACGGTGTCTGCGCGCCGCGCGCCGGCCTCTACTTGGTATCAATTCTCGATATGCCCCCCACGATCGCCCGTTCCGCCGCTGGGCAGCTCCTGACCCGCGATTTCTTCGACCGCAGCGTTCACGTCGTGGCGCCCGAGCTGATCGGAGCGACGCTGCTGGTTGGCGGCGTCGGCGGCGTCATCGTCGAAGTCGAGGCCTATCACCATACCGATCCGGCCGCCCATTCGTATCGCGGCCCGACCCCGCGCAACGCCGTCATGTTCGGTCCCGCCGGCTATGCCTATATCTACCGGTCCTATGGCATCCACTGGTGCATGAATGTGGTGTGCGAGGGGGCCGGCTCCGCCAGCGCCGTTCTGATCCGCGCGCTGGAGCCCCGCCGCGGGCTTGCCGCGATGCGCCGGCGCCGCGGGCTGGACGAGGCGACCGCGCTTTGTTCGGGGCCCGGAAAACTGTGCGAGGCGCTCGCCATCACCGATCGGCTCAACGGCCGCCCGCTCGATCGGGCGCCGTTCCGGTTGTTCGCACGCCAACAGCCCCCCGACGTTGCCTGCGGAGTCCGTATCGGGATCACCAAGGCGGCGGAACTGCCCTGGCGCTACGGCCTGAAGGGCTCGCGCTTTCTCAGCAAGCCGTTCAAGCCGGCCTGAGCGGGCAGCGCGCTCCGCTCACGTCGCAGTCTTCAACCGCGCCAGCGCCTCGGCGATCTTTGCCTTGCGGGCCTCCGCCTCGTCGCGCTTTTCGCGCTGCTCGTCGACCACTTCCTCGGGCGCGCGTGCCATGAAATCGGTGTTGCCGAGCTTGGCGTCGACGCGCTTGATGTCGGCTTCGACCTTGGCCAGCTCCTTGCCGAGACGTTCCTTCTCGGCAACCAGATCGATCACGCCTTTCAGCGGCAGCGCCGCCACCTCGCCGCGCACCAGCAGCTGCACGGCGCCTTCCGGAACCCGATCGGCATGGGAGATGTCGGCCACGCGTGCCAGCCGCCGGATCATGCCATCCCAGCGTGCCGCGCGCGCGGCGGACTCGGCGGAGGGGTTGACGAGCACCAGCGGTGACAGGGTCGCCGGCGCAATATTCATCTCGGCGCGCAGCGAACGGATGGCGGTGACCAGGTCGACGACCCAGCCGATCTCGGCCTCCGCCGCATCGTCGCGCAAGTTATCCATCGAATCGCCGGTCTCGACGAGGGGCATGATGGCGCCGGTGAATTCCGGGCCCCCGCCGACGTCGGCCGGCAGATAGACGGCTTCGTTGATCTTGAGCGGCCACGGCGTCAGCGCCAGCAGGGCCGGCCGCGTCCCCGTCACCGCCCACAGCTCCTCGGTGATGAAGGGCATGAACGGGTGCAGCAGCTTGAGGATCTCGTCGCGCGCCCACGCCACCATCGCGCGCGTCTCGGTCTTGGCCGGCCCGTCCTCGCCGGTGAGCACCGGCTTGGCGAGTTCGAGATACCAGTCGCAATAGACGTTCCAGACAAAGCGATAGATCGCGGCCGCCGCATCGTTGAAGCGATAGGCCTCGATCGCGGCGGTGATCTCGCGCGCCGCGTTCGCCGTCTCATGCGCGATCCAGCGATTGAGCGTGGCGGTGGCCTTGGCGGGATCGAAGCCCTCCGGCAGCACGCACGCGTTCATCTCGGCAAAGCGCGCCGCGTTCCACAGCTTGGTCGCGAAGTTGCGGTAGCCCTCGACCCGTTGGGCGGCGAGCTTGATGTCGCGGCCCTGCGCCGCCATCGCCGCCAGCGTAAAGCGCAGGGCGTCGGCGCCGTAATCGTCGATCAGGTGCAGCGGGTCGATGACATTGCCCTTCGACTTCGACATCTTGGCGCCCTTCTCGTCGCGGACGAGCGCGTGGATGTAGACCGTTGGAAACGGCACCTCTCCCATGAAATGCAGGCCCATCATCATCATTCGGGCGACCCAGAAGAAGATGATGTCGAACCCGGTGACGAGGACGTCGGTCGGGTAGTAGCGCGCCACGTCGTCGGACCGATCGGGCCATCCCAGGGTCGAAAACGGCCACAGCGCCGACGAGAACCAGGTGTCGAGCACGTCCTCGTCGCGGGTGATGAAGCCTTCGCGCAGCGCCGGGTCGAGCGCCATGTCATGGCCCTGTTCGGGGGTGATGACTTCCTGCTCGGCGTAGTAGCCGAGCGCCTTGCTCACCGCCTCCTCCTCGGTCTCGGCGACGAAGACCTTGCCGTCGGGGCCGTACCAGGCCGGAATCTGGTGACCCCACCAGAGCTGGCGCGAGATGCACCAGGGCTGGATGTTCTCCATCCAGTCGAAATAGGTCTTTTCCCAGTTCTTGGGAACGAATGTGGTCGCGCCGGTGCGCACGGCGTCGATCGCCGGCTGCGCCAGCGTCTTGGCGTCCACGTACCATTGGTCAGTCAGATACGGCTCGATCACCACGCCGGAACGATCGCCGTGCGGCACCATGTGGGTGTTGGGCTCGATCTTGTCGAGGAAGCCGAAATCCTCGAGCCGCGCGACCAGGGCTTTGCGCGCCGCGAAGCGCTCCATGCCGTCGAACTCCTCCGCCAGCGCCGCGGCGCCTTCCGGCAGCCCGTGCAGGTAGTCCGAATTGTCCGCCAGCGACAGCCGCGCTTCCTGATCGAGAATGCTGATCTGCGGCAGCGAATGACGCCGTCCGACCTCGAAATCGTTGAAGTCGTGCGCCGGGGTGATCTTGACCGCGCCGCTGCCCTTTTCCGGATCCGAATAGGTGTCGGCGACGATGGGGATGCGCCGTCCCACCAGCGGCAGAATGACGTGCTTGCCGACCAGGTGGCGATAGCGTTCGTCGTCGGGATGCACCGCGACCGCGCTGTCGCCCAGCATGGTTTCAGGCCGCGTGGTCGCGACCACGATGAAGCTCGCGGGATCCTGCGGATCGAACGTGTGCCCTTCCAGCGGATAGCGCAGGTGCCACAGGCTGCCCTTCACTTCGACCTGCTGAACCTCGAGGTCGGAAATTGCCGTCAGCAATTTCGGATCCCAGTTGACCAGCCGCTTGTCCTTGTAGATCAGGCCCTGACGATGCAGCTCGACGAAGACCTTCACGACCGCGCGCGACAGGCCCTCGTCCATGGTGAAACGCTCGCGCGACCAATCGCATGACGCGCCGATCCGCTTGAGCTGGTGAATGATCGTCCCGCCGGACTCGGCCTTCCACTTCCAGACGCGATCGAGGAACTGGCTGCGCCCCAGCTCACGGCGCCCGGGTTCCTGCCGTTCCATCAGCTGGCGCTCGACCACCATCTGGGTCGCAATGCCGGCATGATCGGTTCCCGGCTGCCAGAGCACGTCGCGTCCCCGCATGCGCTCGAACCGGCAGAGGACGTCCTGCAGCGTATTGTTGAGCGCGTGGCCCATATGCAGCGAGCCCGTGACGTTGGGCGGAGGAATGACGATCGTGAACGGCCGCGCCGCCAGCCGGTCTGGTCGTCCGGCCCTGAAGGCCTCGGCCTGCTCCCAGGCCTGCGAGATGCGGCCTTCGATTTCGCCGGGCTGATAGGTCTTTTCGATCATGGCGGCACTGTCATTCGGTATGAGACCAGCGGATTGCTGGCGATGGAGCCTGTCGAAACGCCAAAAATCCGACTTTACGAGAGCATGCGCTCCCGCCATGACGGTGTTGAGGCCTTCGGCGCCGGGCGCGTTGCCGGGTCATGCGGCGGGAAACCGCGCGCCCGTCAAATAGCCAGCGAGGCCGCGACAAACGCGATCCGGCGTGCGCCCTAAAAACGCGCCCGCCGGGCCGGTGTCAACACGGTCCAGCCCGATACCGGCAGGGACCGGATTTTCGCAGGATTCTGGCCAATGAATCTGGGCTTGCGGCAGGGCCGTCCGGCGCCGCGCGCAGACCCGCCGACCGCTCAACGGCCGCGGGAGACCCGTTCGATTTCGGCGCGCACGATCCGCTCGACCATGTTGGGCAAGTTATCGTCGATCCACGCCTTCAGCATCGGCCGCAGCATCTCCTTGACGAGATCCTCGAGCGTGCGCGCATTCTGGCTGAGCACCGTATTGGCGAGGGAATTGAAGGCGGACTCGACCGACGTCATCGTCGATTGCGACATCAACGGCCGTGCCGCCGGCGCATCGGGTTCGGCATAGGACGGCGGTTCGATCGCCGGCGTCTGATAGCTTCGAGGTGCGACGTGAGGCTCGGAAAACTCGATGTCGTCCGGTGGCTCGACCTGCTGAAACGCCCGGGCCGGCATTGGCGGCGCCGCGGCCGGCTCGGGAATTGCCATCTGCTCGGTCAATTCAAATACGTCGGCCGCCGGCTCGGGTTCGGGTTCCGGTTCGCGCGGTGCGGGCGCCGTCGGCTCGGCATCGAAGCCGGCCAGCATGGCGTCGATTTCGTCCTGGCTGTTCTTGGCGGCCGGTGCTGGAGCAGGTGCGGCGGCAGGCTGCGGCGCGGGTGCGGCGCGCGGCGGCGCCTTGGCTGGCGCCGGCGCGGGTGCCGCCTTTGCTGGCTCGGCGGCGACCTGGGTCGCCGGCTTGGTCTCGTCGTCAGCGATGATACGCCTGATCGACGCCAGGATTTCCTCCATCGAGGGCTCCTGCGCCTTTGCCGGTTGCGTCATCGCAGACTCCACATCACCGCGCCCTGTCGAAGCATCCACCCCGGCGGGAAGAATTTTATGAAATGCGGTCGCCACACGCCGAATGCGGCACGAATCGCTTCATGTCCTTAGATCAAGGTATGTCAGGCCAACAAATGATTGCAAGCAAAGGGCTGTGGACACAGCCGATTCATCACAACGCGATTGCGGTAATCGGCCGGACTGTTACTGCCCGTCAGGCGTGCGAACGCCGACCCAGCTGTCGCGCACCTGCTGATAGTGCACGATCGGGTCGTAGACGCTGGTGTTGAGCCTGAGGACTTGCGGTTCCAGACGGCCAACGGCGTTCAGGGTGCTGTAGGACGCCACCACGCGATCATGCTGGGCCGTGACCAGCGCGACGCGCGCGTTGACCAGTGCCTGCTGCGCGTTGAGCACGTCAAGCGTCGTGCGCTGGCCCACGCGGGCCTCTTCGCGCACGCCGTTGAGCGCCGTCTCCGACGCCGTCACCTGCGACTGCGCCGACGACACCTGCGCCTTGGCGGCCTGCAACTGGCCCCAGGCCTGGGCAATCGTCGCCCGCGTCTGGTCGCGCACCTGCTCGAGCAGGAGACGCTGCTGCGCCAGCGTTTCCTTGGACTGCCGGATCATCGAATATTCGGCGCCGCCCTGATAGATCGGCACCGACAGCTGAGCGAGCGCCGTGGCACTGAGCCCGCTGTAGCTCGACAGGTTGGATTCGTAAGCCGTCTGCACCTGTCCCTGCAGCGTCACCGTCGGAAACAGCGCGCCCTCCGCCACCTTGACGTTCAGGAAGCTGACGTCGATGCCGTACATCGCCGAGGTGACGTTGGGATTTTCCGTCAGGCCGACGTCGATGCAGCGCAACAGATTGGGCGGCAGAAAGCGGTCCACCGGCGAGGCAGCCTCGAGGTTGACCGGGTCGATCCCGATGATGCGACGGAAATTGGCGCGGGTGGTGACCAGGTTCGATTCGGCGGTCAGCTGCTGCGTGCGGCCGGCGGCGAGCTGCGCTTCAGACTGGGCGACGTCGGTGCGCGTCACCTCGCCGACATTGAAGCGGTCCTGGGTCTGCTTCAGCGTCTGTTCGAGCACGCGGGTGTTGCTGCGCTGGACTTCGACGATCGCAGCGTCGCGCAGATAGTCCATGTAGATGGTGGCCGCCGCCAGCAGCACCGACTGCTCCAGCACGCGCAGGCCTTCGCGTGCCGCGGACACCTGGCTCTCCGCCGCGCGGGTCTTGTTGGCGGTCCGCTGGCCGTTGAAAAGCGTCTGCGTGATGGTGGCCTGTGCGGTACGCGGCGCGTTGACGCCGTACTGGCCGATCCTGGCATTAACCCCGGGCGCAAGCGGTTCATTGGTGACCGAAGCGGTATACTGGCTCCCCGCCGTAGCAGCGACGGAGACCTGCGGCCGATACCCTGACAGAGCCTGCGGAACATTTTCGTCGGTGACACGAACCGATGCGCGCTGCGCGTTGAGTTGCGGATTGGTTTGGTAGGCGCGAACGAGCGAGGCCTCCATGGTGTCGGCTCGCACCGGCGCAAGAAGCCCTTGAGCGATCAGGAGAGCCGTAACCGCAGCTCCGGTGGCAAGCCTCAGACGACGCATTCCCGATCTTCCATTCATGTTCGACGCCGAGTCCTGTCGCCAATGCGCGGGCGCGCAGCGAACGAGGCCTGCCATCGTCTTTCGGACTTTCGTACTACAGACTCGGCCCAACATAGGGCGCGCCGCAACAGCGCGAAATCCCTTTAGCGGAACCTGCCATCGGAAACTTTCGCGCTGGGGCAAACGGGCCACACTCCTGAAACTTCAATGAAATTCAAGGGCCCTTGACTAGAACGTGAAGGTCGCCGGTCGCTCCAGCCCCGGCAGCACCGGGGCGTACGCGTCAAAGATCGGCCGATTTCCGAAGTCGCCCGGAGACCGTGTCACGATCTCCACACGCGGCGGTTGCGCGGTGGCGAACACGCCGACCAATCGTCCACCCTCGCCAAGCTGACGATAGAGGACGTCGAGGGCGACCTGAGTGGCGCCGTCGAGGATGATGGCGTCATAGGGCGCCTGCGCGGGAGCGCCGGCCGCGGCTACGGCGGTGACGACCGTGACGTTCCCTATTCCGAGTGTTTTCAAGGTAGTAACGGCGACATTCGAAAGATTCGGATCAGCCTCGGTGGCGACCACCTGGCCGGCCAGCTTGGCCGCCAGCGCGGCCGAATAGCCGGTGGCGCAGCCGACCACCAGAACACGGTCGGTCGGAGCAATCTCCGCGGCTTGCAACATCTTGGCGATAACGGCCGGCTTGATGAGGTAGCGCTTGGCGCCCTGTCCCCCACTGACCTCGACATCGACGTCGAGGTAGGCCAGCTCCCGCGAATTGCCCGGCACGAAGGCCTCGCGCGGCACCGCCAACATGGCGTCAATGATTCGAAGATCGGTCACGTCGCTCGGCCGGATCTGACCATCGACCATCTTCTGACGCGCGATTCCAAAGTTCGTCATCACCGAATATCCCCGCCTGACCCTTGCGGCATCATTGGTGCAAGACATGCAAAAACGCAACATTGGCGGCCAGCGCCGGGGGCATGCCTATCACGCTCCAAAGAAGTCCCTGGAGGATCGACTGATCCTTGATATCGTTTGACATTTTTCGAGTTTGCCGGTTCGCTGGCACCGCTTTCTGACCGGGATCACCCAGTATGGCGCGCGCAATCGGCGGCGAGCGGATCGACGATGCGACCTCGGCCGCCTTTTTCATCCTGTTCGCCGCAATCGCGATCGTGGCGGTGATGTTCGTGTACCGGGTCGAGCCGCCGCCCGAGTATGCACGCGTGATCGCCGACAACGAGAAGCAGACCTATGCCAGTACGTCCTGCGTGATCTACGGCCGGACCGAGCGTGAATTGATCACGAATCGCGAAGCGATTGCCGATCCGACGCGTGACCTCGAACTCCAGCCCTACGCCAGCGAGACCACCATCGGCGAGCTCAGTCGGCGACCCGGCTGGCGGCGCGATTCGGAGTGCAACTATGTGCTGGGCTTCGATCAGCTGGTGACGGCCTGGAATCGCCTGCTCGGCTACAGCTCGCGGTGGTCGGACAACGGCGAATGGCGCTGGTAGTGCACCAGCGCTTGACGGCGCAAGGGTTCCCACCGCGGGCGAAACGTCAGGTTTGGGGGTGTTGAGAGGCTCGCCGTTGCAAAATTGCCCGCCGGCGATGGCTTCTGGTTGTGGGCGTTGTGGCTCCTCGGGCCGGATTCGAACCAGCGACCAACCGGTTAACAGCCGGTTGCTCTACCACTGAGCTACCGAGGAACAATGCCTGACGGCATTTGGCAACGCAGGCGCGTATAACAAAGCCCCCGCCGGTTGCCTAGCGGGAAAATGCCCGAAACGCGTTTGGCTGCCGGAATTGGATGGAGGCCACGACCAGAATTGAACTGGTGTAAACGGTTTTGCAGACCGCTGCGTAACCACTCCGCCACGTGGCCCCATGGGCGAGACTTGTTATAGGGGCTCCACGACTTGTGCAACCATGATTGGCGTAGCCGCGGTTCGGCACAGTCGCGCCGAAACGACACCCCTCCGCCGCGTGAACGCGTCGCGGCGACGCGTCCAGAACTGACCGAACCCTGCAGCGTGCCGTGGTCGCCAGGTCAAGCGTGCTTGCGCCGGCGCCAGTCGCGGCGTGGCTTGGCCGGCGCAACCTCGGGCATGGTGGCCGCGACCTGGCGATACTTGGCGAGCAGGGCCTGGAAGGTGCTTTCCAGCGTCTGCTTGATGTCGCTGCGGCCCTCCAGCCGGCTGATCAGCAGCGCCGCGGCTTCGAGCGTTGAAAGCCCCTCGCGGCGCGGCTCGCGTCTCAATTTGCCATAGAGCGACGGGCGCGGTGGCGCCAGAATGACGCGGCGGCATTTCAGCAGCCAGGCATTGCGCCACCACAGCGCCTTGGCCTGGCTCCAGGTCCCGTCGAGCAGGATCACGCCCTCGATCGATCGCAGAATGCCGCGCTGGTCCGGCTCCGGCAAACCTTTGCGGTCGATTGCCACGACCTCCTCGGCTCCCGCGTCCTCCGAGACTTTGGCCGACCCGAGATAAAGCACCGCCCAACGTGACGGGTCGACCGAACGACCGAGAATCTTCGACAGGCTCGGCCACGACAGTCCGACCTTGACCACCGCATCCGCGAAATGCAGCGCGGTGAGACGTGCCGTCCCGAGCAGCCGGTCCTGTTCCTGAGGATGCTGCAGGATCACGACCTTGATGCGGCTCGTGATCGGCACGACCTGATCGCAGACACACAGCGCCAGCGGCTTGCCGCAGCGTGGACATTCTGGAATTTCGGTCGGGACCGCCGGCGCGCCGGGTTGGGCGTAGTCGCTCATGGGCTGGCTATACGCCGCGGGGTTGACGGCAGCAACCGCGCTGGGCGCGCAGCTCCCGGAAGGCGAATGACCTCCGGCCGGCGCTACTGCCCCCGGCGGCCTGCCCGAGACCGGTCCAGGGCGGGCATCGTCGGTCAACCCCGTTTGAAACCCTGACAATATGGGACCGTAGCTGTGGAACATCCGCAGGGGCAAATCCATGAGAATTGCAGTCATTGGGACAGGAATCGCCGGCAACGCCGCGGCCTGGGCGTTGTCGAAGCGCTACCCGGTCACGGTGTATGACCGCGAACTTCGCCCCGGCGGCCACAGCCACACCGTGACGATCAACTACGACGGCACCGCGATGGCCGTCGACATCGGATTCATCGTCTACAACGAACTCAACTATCCCGAGTTGACCGCCCTGTTCGCGCAACTGGGGGTCGGCACGGTCGAGAGCTGCATGAGCTTCTCGGTCAGCGCGGACGGCGGCCGGTTCGAATGGATGGGAGGCGGGAGCGATGCCGTCACCACCGCCAGGGGACTGTTCGCCCAGCCGGCCAACCTGCTGTCGCCGTCATACTTGCGGATGCTGCGCGAGATCCCGGCCTTCAACAGCGCGAGCGTTTCCGACTATCGTACCGGACGACTGGCCGGCCTGACGCTGGGCGACTATCTCGCCACCCAGGGCTATTCGCGGCGCCTGCTGGTCGACTACCTGGCGCCCATGGGAGCTGCGATCTGGTCCACGCCGGCTGCCCAGATGCTGGATTTCCCGGCCGAGAATTTCGTCGCGTTCTTCAACAATCACCGCCTGCTGCAGTTTGACCGCCCGGTCTGGCGAACGGTCAGTGGCGGCAGCCGCACCTATGTGGACAAGATGACCGCGTCGTTCCGCAACCGGCTGCGGCTGGGCTGTGCCGTGACCGCGATCGAGCGCAAGCCGCGCGGCGTGGTGATCGCGGATTCACACGGCGGACGCGAGGTCTACGACCATGTCGTCATCGCCGCCCACAGCGACCAGGCGCTGACGATGCTTCAGGACGCCGACCCGGCCGAACGCGCCGTGCTGGGCGCCCTGCCCTATACGCCCAACACAGTGTATTTGCACCGCGACCCCCGCCTGATGCCCCGCCGCCGACGTGCCTGGGCGTCATGGAATTTCCTGCGCTGGACCCGGCAAGGCAGCGCCCCCAACGATGTCGCGGTCACCTACTGGATGAACCGTCTGCAGGGGATCCCCGCCGACAAGCCGGTATTCGTCAGCCTGAACCCGCCGTTCGAGCCCGATCCGGCGCTGACCTTCGGCAGCTATCTGTGCCATCATCCCCAATACGACGCCGGCGCGTTCGCCGCGCAGAAACGCCTCGGCGAAATCCAGGGCGGCAGGCAAACCTGGTTTTGCGGCGCCTGGACCGGCTACGGCTTCCACGAGGACGGCTTGCGATCCGGGCTTGAGGTCGCCGAAGCTCTCGGGGGCGAGATCCCCTGGCGAATGCCGGCGCCCCAGCTGGCCGAAGCCGCGGAGTAGCCGATGCAACATACCGTCGCGCCAACCGATGATCGGGCAACCGATGCGACAGCTGCGCCGGCGGCCGCCCTCTATATCGGCGACGTCATGCATGCGCGGCTCAAGCCGGTCGCCCATCGCTTCAGCTACAGGGTCATGAGCGTTCTGCTCGACCTCGATCGGCTCGACGACGCCGACCGGTGCTCGCCGCTGTTCGGCGTCAACCGGGCGGCGCTCTACAGCTTCCATGAGGCCGACCACGGCGACCGCGACGGATCGCCGCTGCACGGTTACGCGCAGCGGCGCGCGGCCGAATGCGGGCTCGACCTGACCGGTGGGCGCGTGCGGCTTTTGTGCTACCCGCGATTGCTCGGTTTCGGCTTCAGTCCGCTATCGGTCTATTTTTGCCACCGGTCGGACGGGCACCTGGCGCTGATGATCTACGAAGTCCGCAATACCTTCGGCGAGATCCACGCCTACTGCCTGCCCGTCCGCGCGGGGGACGCGGGCCCGGCGGGCATCCGCCAGCAGCAAGCCAAGTCCTTCTATGTCTCGCCCTTCATCGACATGGCGATGCAGTATCGATTTCGGATCGCTCCCCCCACTGACACGGTCAAACTCCGCATCCTCGAAGCCGATGCGCAGGGGCCGTTGCTGGCCGCGACCTTCAGCGGGCGTCGCCATCGATTGACCACGGCGGTGCTGCTGCGGTCGCTGCTGGCGCTCCCGCTGGTCAGCTTCAAGGTCGTGGCGGCCATCCATTGGCAGGCGTTGCGGCTCTGGCTCAAGGGGGTGCGGCTGGTGCCGCGGCCGCAGGCGCCGCCCCGGGCGCTGCATTTGAATGCCAATGGCACACCTCTTGTCTTGCGGCAAAACCGCCGCAATGAAACACTCGATTGAGTGGAGAATTGAGATCGACGGATCTACCCATGTCCGAACCAGTGGTCCTCACCCCCGAAAATATCGGCAATGCGCTCCCTGACCTGCCCCGGCTGACGCGCCTGGCCTTTGGCTACGCAGCCCGGCTTCGCCGCGGAACGCTTGACGTCACGCTTCCCGGTGGCAGGACGGTGCGGCTCGGCGGGCTGGAGCCAGGGCCGGCCGCGGCGATGACCATTCACGACTTCGGCTTCGCGCGGCGGCTGCTGAACGGCGGCGACATCGGTATCGCCGAAGCCTATTTGCGCCGCGAGTGGGACACCCCAGACCTGACCCAGTTTCTCTACCTGTTTTGCGTCAATCACGAATTGATTCGGGCGATGCTGACCAACAAGCCGCTGATGCGGCTGATCCAGTCGGTTCGCCACTGGTTCAAGCGCAACACCCGCGCGCAGGCGCGGCGTAACATCTACGCCCACTACGACATCGGAAACTCGTTCTATTCGGCGTGGCTCGATCCGAGCATGACCTACTCCTCGGCGCTGTTCGAGGAGGGCACCAACGACCTGACCGCGGCGCAACACAACAAGTATCGCCGGCTTGCGGAGGCGATCCAGCTGAAGCCCGATCATACGGTGCTCGAGATCGGCTGCGGCTGGGGTGGTTTTGCCGAATACGTCGCCAGGAATTTCGGCGCGCGCGTCGTTGGGCTGACGATCAGCAGGGAGCAATACGAATTCGCGCGCCGCCGGATCCACGCGGCGGGCCTCGACGAACGAGTCGAGATCCGGCTGCAGGACTATCGGGACGAACGCGACCAGTACGATCGGATCGCGTCGATCGAGATGATCGAGGCCGTTGGCGAGCAATTCTGGCCGCGGTATTTTTCCCAGCTCAGCGACCGCCTGCGGCCGGGTGGATTCGCCGGAATCCAGTCGATCACCATTCAGGACAAGTTTTTCGAGAGCTATCGGCGCGAGGTCGATTTCATCCAGCGCTATGTTTTCCCCGGAGGCATGCTGCCGTCGCCCGCCGTGCTCAAGGCGCTGGGCGAGCGCTTCGGGATTCCCGTCATCCGCGAACGCATCTTTGGGCAAGATTATGCTCGCACGCTCGCCGCCTGGAGAGAAAGCTTCCGCGAGTCCTGGCCAAAGCTGACGGTGCTCGGCTTCGACGACCGGTTCCGCAGACTCTGGGAATACTACCTCGCCTATTGCGAGGCCGGATTCATGTCCGGAAACATCGACGTCCGCCAGGTGATCTTCCGCAAGGCCAGCTAGATCGTCGCTGCAATCCCGGTTTCCTATTTGCCGTGAAATGCTCTAGGCTGCGCCAAGCCGCGCTTTGCGCTTGGCTGCGGGATCGCGGCTGAAGAGACGTTCCTGGAAATACTACGCTGTTCGAATCGATCGTGACCCCAGACTCACCTGCCGCGCCGCACTGCGTGGCCTAGCACCAGTACGCCATGTCCATTCCTCACAACGTCGTCGAAGCGATCGGCAATACGCCGCTCATCCAGCTCAAGCACGCGTCCGAAGCCACCGGGTGCAGGATCCTCGGCAAGGCCGAATTCATGAATCCGGGTCAGTCGGTGAAGGATCGCGCGGGAAAATGGATGATCCTGGAGGCCGAGAAGCGCGGTGAGCTCAGGCCAGGAGGACTGGTGGTTGAAGCCACTGCCGGCAATACCGGCATCGGTCTTGCGATCGTGGCCAGTGCACGTGGTTACCGCACCTTGATCGTGATTCCGGAAACCCAGAGCCAGGAAAAGAAGGACATGCTGCGGCTGTGCGGCGCAGAACTGGTCGAGGTGCCGGCGCTGCCCTACGCCAACCCGAACAACTACCAGCATGTCGGGAAGAGACTGGCCGATCGCCTGCGCCAGAGCGAGCCCAATGGCGTGTTGTTCGCCGATCAATGGAACAACCTCGACAATCCCAAGGCGCACTACGAATCCACCGGCCCGGAAATCTGGGAGCAGACTGGCGGCAGGGTCGACGGCTTCATCTGCTCGGTCGGTACCGGTGGCACGCTCGCGGGCATCAGCGCCTATTTGCGCGAAAAGAAGAAGGAAATTGTGATCGGCTGCGCCGATCCGCGTGGGGCTGCGATGTACGACTGGTTCAAGCACGGCGACGCGAAGAGCTCGCCGGGCGGATCGATCACCGAAGGTATCGGGCTTGGCCGCGTCACCCCGGTGATCCGGAGCGCCGCGAAAGTGGATGAAGCCTATCTCATTCCCGACGAGGAAGCGGTGCCGGTGATCTACGAACTCTGCGAGCACGAGGGCCTTTGCCTCGGCGGTTCGACCGGCATCAATGTCGCCGGCGCCATTCGGCTTGCGCGCCAGATGGGCCCGGGCCACACCATCGTGACGATCCTAGCCGACTCGGGCAATCGCTATCAGTCAAAGCTGTTCAACCCGGATTTCATGCGCTCGAAGAACCTGCCGGTGCCGGCCTGGCTGGAAAAGCGCTCGAAGATAGACGTGCCGTACGAGAAGGCCTAGGTTCTGTGGACTCTAGGGATTCCCAATAGGTTCGAAGCGTGATTCAAGACTGCTTTT
>JBKQQE010000624.1:0-10534 GCA_052326245.1 Xanthobacteraceae bacterium
GCTGAAGGCGGTGCTGACACGCTTCAGCGGCGCGCCGAGACGGACTTGAAGTTCTTCCGGCTGCGGTTGCGCCACCGCGCGGCCGACGATGACGAGGTCGTGCCGCAGCCGCAGCAGCGTGCGCAGCAGCGGACCGGTTTCCGGCTCGACCGCGAGCCGCGCCGATCGCTCATGGGCCGCTTCCACGGCGATGGCGTCGAGCCGCACCAGCGCCTTGCCGATGCCGTCCTGGATCTGGTGCAGGCTCTCGATATCCTGCGGGCGCGAAAGGTCGGCCAGCAGCTTGCCGATCGCGCCTGCCATGAGATCGAGCGTGCGGGCCGCCGCCTCCAGCGCCTGGCGGTGCGCGGTGGAGGGAAACACCAGCAGCGAAACCGCAAGGCCGGTGAAGGCGCCCAGCGCCACCTCGATGACGCGGTTGATCGCGGAGTCGAGCGGGTTGCCGTGGGTGATGGCCGGCAGCAGCAGCACGATCACCGCGGTGATCGGCGCGGTGTTCATGCGGGGATTGATCGCCGCCAGCAGCATCAGCGGGGCGACCGCGAGCGCCAGCACCGCCAGCAGCGCGATCTCGCTGGAATGCGGAATCAGCACCGCGATGGCGCCGCCATAGACCGCGCCGCCCAGCGTGCCGATCATGTAGTCGATCGATGCGCGCAGCGACCGCCCGAGGCTCGCCTGGGTCAGGATGATGGCGGTCAGCACCGCCCACAGCGGCAGCGGCAGCCCGACGGCCAACGCCAGCGCCAGCGCCAGCAACGCCGCCACGGTGTTGCGCAGCGCCGCGATCAGCTGGGTCCGGCGCTGCCATATCATGGCGCGCCAGCCGGATCGGGGTGGTTTGAAGTCCGGCAACGCGCGCTCCAGGGGTGGGGTGACAGGCTGACGACGTTATACACAGGCGGCGAGGCCTGTGAACCGGCCACCCCGCGCCGGACGGCCGGTGGCGTTGGTCCCGGATTGCGTTGAAAGGCGTGGGGCGGCGAGGGGGCCGTTACCGTGGAACCCGGTCAGGATTCGACCTTGCTGCGCGCGGCGACGGCGACGCCGCCGATCACCAGCGCGAAGCCAACCAGATGAAACAGCTCGAGGTGTTCACCGAGCAACAGGATGGCCAGCGCCGCGCCGATCATGGGGACCAGGTGCAGGAACGGCGCGGCCCGGTTGGCGCCGATGATCCGGACACCGCGGTTGTAGCAGAGGTAGGCCAGCGTCGAGGGGAAGATCGCGATATAGGCGACGGTCAGGATGTTCGACAGCGTGGCCGCCGGCAGCGCCCGCCAGTACAGCTCCGCCGCCGCGAACGGCACCAGCAGCAGCGCCCCGCAGCCGAAGGTGAACGCGAGGAACGACAGCTCGTGCATGGCCGGCCGCTTCAGCGTGAGCACCGGATAGACGCCGAACACGATCATCGCGCCGATGAAGATCAGGTCGCCCCGGTTCAACGAAATGGCCGCGAGCGCGGCAAGGTCGCCGCGCAGCAGGATGATCAGCACGCCCGCCAGCGACACCAGCATGCCGCCGGCCTGGGCCCAGGTCAGGCGAACGCCGAGCAGCAGCAGCGACCATACCGCCATGAACAGCGGCCCCGCCGACTGCAGCAGCAGCACGTTCAGCGCGGTGGTGTACTGCAGCGCGGTGTATTGCAGCGTGTTGAAGATGCTGATGCCGATGAAGGACAGCAGCACCATGTAGCCCAGGCGCGCGCGGATGGTCGGCCAGTCGGCGGCGAGATGACGCCACGCAAAGGGCAGCACCACCAGGAAGCCGACCCCCCAACGCGCCAGCGCCAGCGTGACCGGTGGGAACTGGCCGGCGACAAAGCGCCCAAGCACCGAATTGCCGGCCCAGAACACCGAGGTCAGCGTCAGCAGCAGATAAGGCTGCTGGGCGAGCCGCGACCAGAGCGATGCGGATGTGGGCGGACGGGCGGCGATGGTCATGCGGGGTGGCGGCTGTCGGGGTTGGGTGAAGGGCGATGCAGCGCGGCGCAGCGTCGCGCACGCCGCGCGGGTCACCCCGAACGTACGGGGCATCATTTGCCCTGCTTCGCAGCGTGCCGACAAGGTCAGCCGGCGGGACGGCGCCATGACAAAATGCGGCCCGGGTGGGCAGCGAATCGCAAATCCGTTCCGGGGCGTGCGGGCGGCGACGGCTTTGCAGCATGGCGCCTCCCCGGTCTATGGTTGGCGGCTGGCTGAACAATAAACAAAAGCACAAGGGGAGATCGCTCATGAACCGCCGCAAGGTCAACCGACGCACCTTCGTCACCACCGCCGTGGCATCCGCGGCGCTCGCCGGTTCGACCCGGATCCTGCGGGCGGAAAAACGCTATGATGCGGGCGCCAGCGACAGCGAGATCAAGCTCGGCCAGACCATTCCGCATTCCGGTCCGGGATCGCTCTACGGCGTGCTCGGCCGCACCGGCGCCGCCTATTTCGACATGCTCAACGAGCAGGGCGGCATCAACGGCCGCAAGATCACCTTCCTGACGCTGGACGATTCCTACAGCGCGCCGAAATGCGTCGAGGCGACGCGGCGGCTGGTCGAACAGGAGGAAGTGCTGGCGCTGTTCGGCTCGCTCGGCACCGCGCCGCAGACGGCGGTCCACAAATATCTCAACGCGCGCGGCGTGCCGCAGCTGCTGCTCAACACCGGCGCGTCGAAATGGAACGATCCCAAGAACTACAAATGGACCACCGCCGGCCTGCCGCTGTACCCGACCGAGGCGCGCATTCTCGCCCGCCATGTGCTCAGCGTGAAGCCCAACGCCAAGGTCGCGATCCTGTACCAGAACGACGACTTCGGCCGCGACTTTCTCGGGCCGTTCAAGAAGGTGCTCGCCGACGCCGGCGGATCCGCGACCGTGGTCGCGGAAGCGACCTACGACCTCACCGATCCCACCATCGATTCCCAGCTCATCAACCTGTCGAAGTCGGGCGCCGACGTTTTCTACAATATCTCGACCGGCAAGGCGTCGTCGCAGTCGATCCGCAAGGTCGCGGAGCTGGACTGGAAGCCGCTGCAGCTGTTGTCTGCCGGCTCGACGGGGCGCTCGATCCTCAATGCCGCCGGCTTCGACAACGCCACCGGCATCATCGCCATCCGCTACGCCAAGGATGCCGGCGTGCCGCGTTGGGAGAAGGATCCCGACGTGATGGCGTTCGAGGCGCTGCGGAAGAAGTCGCTCCCCACCGTCGACCCCGACAACACCATCGCCTTCATCGGCTACGGCGAGGCCGCGACCATGGCGGAGATCCTGCGCCGCTGCGGCGATGACCTGACACGCGAGAACGTCATACGCCAGGCAACGACGCTCGCCGGCTACCACCCCCCGCATTTCCTGGACGGCGTCACCTACGGCTACACCCCCGACGACTACACCTCGATCAAGACGCTCTACATCTCGACCTTCAACGGCAAGGACTGGGACATCGGCGACAAGCCGGTGACCGAGTGAAGCGACGGTCCGGCCCCTGTGGGGCCGGGGCCGTCAGACACGCCACACGAGGGGCGCCGCGGAACCCGCGCGGAGCCGCCCGGGAGGCTGGTCCGGATCCGCCGGAGAGGCGGATTTTCGGGGGATATCAAGGGTTTGGGAGGCGGGCTCAGGCTCGATAATCCGCCCATTCGGCTTGCGTCGGCCCTCCGCATCCGTTATCCGGGGGGAAGCGTCCCACATGCGCGCGGCCCCGGCCGCAAAGTGGGACGCGCAGCCTTCTCTTTGCGGTTGATCAGGGGACCCCCAAGCAATGGCCAATGTCGTCGTCGTCGGCGCCCAGTGGGGCGACGAGGGAAAAGGCAAGATCGTCGACTGGCTGTCGGAGCAGGCCGACATCGTCGTGCGCTTCCAGGGCGGCCACAATGCGGGTCACACGCTTGTCATCAACGGCAACACCTACAAGCTGGCGCTATTGCCCTCCGGCGTGCTGCGGCCCTCGAAGCTGTCGGTGATCGGCAACGGCGTGGTGTTCGACATCCAGGCCTTTCTTGACGAGGTCGAGCGGCTGCGCGGGCAAGGCGTCGCGGTCTCGCCGGAAAATCTGCGGGTGGCCGAGAACGTCACGCTGATCCTACCGCTGCACCGTCAGCTCGATGCGTTGCGCGAATCCTCCACCAGCGGCACCGCGATCGGCACCACCCAGCGTGGCATCGGCCCCGCTTACGAGGACAAGGCCGGCCGGCGCGCCATCCGCCTGATGGACCTCGCCGACGTCGCGACGCTGCCGCACAAGATCGATCGCCTGCTGGCCCATCACAACGCGCTGCGGCGCGGCCTCGACATCGATGAGGTCGACGGCGCGGCGCTGCTCAAGGAGCTGGTCGCGCTGGCTCCGAAGGTGCTGCCCTATGCCGAAACCGTCTGGAACCTGCTCGACCAGAAGCGCCGCGAGGGCAAGCGCATCCTGTTCGAGGGCGCGCAGGGCGCGCTGCTCGACGTCGATCACGGCACCTATCCCTACGTCACCTCGTCCAACACCGTGGCGGCGCAGGCCGCCACCGGCACCGGCATGGGCCCGAGTTCGCTCGGCTACGTGCTCGGCATCTGCAAGGCCTACACCACGCGGGTCGGCATGGGGCCGTTTCCGACCGAATTGACCAACGAGATCGGCGAGGAGATCGGCCGCCGCGGCAAGGAATTCGGCGTCAACACCGGGCGCAAGCGCCGTTGCGGCTGGTTCGACGCGGTGCTGGTGCGGCAGACCGCGCGAACCTGCGGCATCCACGGCCTGGCGCTGACCAAGCTCGACATCCTCGACGGCTTCGACACCATCGAAGTGTGCACGGCCTACGAACTCGACGGCCGCATCATCGATCACCTGCCGGCGGGCGAGGGCGCCCAGGCGCGGGTCAAGCCGATCTACGAAACCATCGAGGGCTGGAAGGAGCCGACCGCCAACGCGCGCTCGTGGGCCGAGCTGCCGGCCCAGGCGATCAAGTATGTGCGGCGGGTCGAGGAACTGGTGGGCTGTCCGATCGCCTTGCTGTCGACGAGCCCCGAACGTGAAGACACTATTCTCGTGCAGAATCCGTTCGAGGCCTGATCACCTGGTGTCCCGGTTCTGACATTCGCATCACTTTGCGGCAGGCCCTGATGCGAATGTCAGAACCAAGGGACACCAGCAAGTATAGGATTAGGATTGCCGTGTGGTTTGGTTCAGAAATTCGTTTTGAGGTCGCCGCGAAAATGGAGCGAATTTCTGAACCACCACACTGGCTTTCGTTTCGAAGATGCGCGAGATATGTAGGGAGGGGCCGCGGCGGCCCTCGGACGGGAGTTCATGGCTGATTACTATCCGTTGATCGCGCGTGCGGTTTCCGGCCTCGATCCCGGTGCTCCCGGCGAGGCGCGGCGTGCGCTGTATGAACGGGCCCGCACCGCGCTGATCGCCCAGTTGCGCAGCGTGCATCCGCCGTTGACCGAGACCGAAATCACCCGCGAGCGGCTGGCGCTCGAAGAAGCCGTGCGCAAGGTGGAATCCGAGGCGGCGCAGCGCGCGCGCATCGAGCCGCCGAAGCCGGATCCGGCGTCGCGCATGCGTCCGGGCGATGCGCTGCGCTCGAGCGTGCGCACGCGCGCGGTGCCGAGTGACGCCGCAGGCCGGGATCGGACCGCGCCGCGCCAGGAGCCGCCGGCTGAGGAAGAGCCGCGTCCGGCGCGCAACATGCGGCCGGAACCGCCGCCCGCCGAGCCTCGCCGCGAAACGCGTCCCCAACCGCCAACGGTCGGGATGCCCGATCCGCGGCTGGATTCGCGGATGGAGCAAAGGCCCGAGCCGCGGGGAGAGGGCCGGGGGCCCGCGCGCGACCGCGCCGCGCCGCGCCGCGGCGCCGAGGGCGAGCGTTCGCAGCCAGGCGGCATGCGCGGTTTTCGCGACGTCGTCGCCGACGCCAATGATCTCGGCGGTGCCGCGGCCCAGGCCAATCGCTCGGCGCGGCGGACCTATGCCAACGTGCCGTCGCCGTCGCCGGAATTCGACCGCCTCGAGCCCAGCATGGAAGACCGCCTCGATTCGACCGAGGACGCCTACGGCTATGACGAGGCCCTGCCCGGGGACGAGCCCTACCAGGAGCGCGCGAGCGCCGCGCGGCCGACCACGGTCAAGGCCCGGCCGGCGCATGCGCCCAGGCCGCCGCGGGCACCCAGCCGCTTTCCGCTGAAGTCGGCGCTGATTCTGGGATTGCTGCTGGTGTTGGTCGGCGCGGGAATCCTGGCCGTGCAGAAGCTGTGGCCGGTGGTGCGCGGCATGACGCAGTCGCAGCCGGTGGCGGAAGCGCCGAAGGCGTCGGCGGCGGACAGCGGGATCAAGCCCAAGATCACCGATCGCGTCGGCCAGCCCGGCGTGCCGGCGCAGATTGCACCGGTGGCGCAGAAGGTCGTGCTCTACGACGAGGATCCGGCGGACCCGCAGGGCAAGCGCTATACCGGCACCGTGGTGTGGCGTCTCGACCAGATCGCCGCCGCCAACGGCCAGCCGCCCGACGTCGCGGTGCGCGCCGATATCGACGTGCCCGATCGCAAGCTGAAGATGTCGCTGACGATCCGTCGCAACAACGATGCGTCACTGCCGGCGAGCCACACCGCGGAGCTGACCTTCACCTTGCCGCCGGATTTCGCCGGCGGCGGCGTCGGCAACGTGCCGGGCATCCTGATGAAGTCGAACGAACAGACCAAGGGCACGCCGCTGGCGGGTCTCGCGGTGAAGGTGACCGACGGCTTCTTCCTGATCGGGCTGTCCAATGTCGACGCCGACAAGGCGCGTAACATCCAGCTGCTGAAGGAACGCTCGTGGTTCGATATCCCGCTGGTCTATACCAGCCAGCGCCGTGCCATCCTCGCCATCGAAAAGGGCGCGCCGGGCGAGCGGGCCTTCAACGACGCCTTCGCCGCGTGGGGGCAGTAATATTATACCGCCGTCGCACCGGGGATTCCCGGCGTGGCTGGTGGTCTGCTGCCGGGTGATTTTCCTGCGGAGAACCGGGGTCCGCGCGCCCGCGCCGGGGTCGAGCCGGTTTCGCCACCAGCCCACATCATCTAGGTTCATCCAGGTTCTTGGGGTCCCGAGGCCCTTGCGCCCCGGGGCGCAGGCCTTGGCTGGGCCGTACGGGGCGGGTTTTCGGGGGCATTTCCGGTCATGCGAATCACTCTTGTCGGCTCGCGCTATTTCGGCGTCACCGTGTTCGAGATGCTGCGCCGGCACGGCGTCGAGATCGCCCGCGTCGTGGTGCATGACGGCGAGGACCGGCTGGCGGCGGCGGCGCGCGCGGTCGGCGTCGCGGTTACCGTGCAGGCCAATCCGAAGGAGGTCGCGGGCAACGAGATCGCGCCGGGTACCGACCTCATCGTCACCGCGCACAGCCACGCCCGGGTCAGCCGCGCGGCCCTCGCCGCCGCCAGGCTCGGCGGCATCGGCTACCATCCCTCGCTGCTGCCGCGCCATCGCGGCCTCGCCGCGGTGGAGTGGACCGTCCGCGAGGGCGATCCGATCACCGGCGGCACCATCTACCATCTCGCCGACCGCATGGATGCCGGCGCCATCGTGATGCAGGACTGGTGCTTCGTGAAGCAGGGCGAGACCGCGCGCGAATTGTGGGAGCGGGCGCTGGCGCCGCTCGGCCTCAAGCTGCTGGCGAAGGCGATCGACTACGCCAAGGCCTACGGGTCGCTGCCGTCGCAGCCGCAGGACGAGCAGTTCGCGACCAGGGCGCCGGCGCTCGATCATTAAGGCGGGGCGACCGTCCTAAACAAAAAGGGCCGGCGTTGCCGCCGGCCCTTTCTCATCTCAGGATCTGTTCGTCAGTGCGCCGGTGCCGGTGCCAGCGCCGTCGGCGTGTGCTGGCGGGCGACCGCCGTCTTCACCGCGGCCTGCACCTTCTCGAAGGCGCGGACCTCGATCTGGCGGACGCGCTCGCGCGACACGCCGAATTCGGCGGCGAGGTCTTCCAGCGTCATCGGCTCGTCGGCGAGGCGGCGCGCCTCGAAGATGCGCCGTTCGCGCGGGTTGAGCACGCTCATGGCGCCGGTCAGCGCGTCGCGGCGGTGATCGTATTCCTCGCTCTCCGCCATGATGGCTTCCTGGCTCGGCGAGGTGTCGACCAGCCAGTCCTGCCATTCGCCGGGCTCGCCGTCGTCGCGGATCGGGGCGTTCAGCGACGCGTCGCCGCCGAGGCGGCGGTTCATGTCGATGACGTCCTGTTCGGTGACGCCGAGGCGCTTGGCGATCAGCTTGACCTGGTCGGGACGCATATCGCCCTCGTCCAGCGCCGAGATCTTGCTCTTGGCCTTGCGCAGGTTGAAGAACAGCTTCTTCTGGTTGGCCGTGGTTCCCATCTTCACCAGCGACCACGACCGCAGAATGTATTCTTGAATTGACGCCTTGATCCACCACATGGCGTAGGTGGCGAGACGGAAGCCCTTTTCGGGCTCGAACCGCTTCACCGCCTGCATCAGGCCGACATTGCCTTCCGATACCACTTCGGCGATCGGCAAGCCGTAGCCGCGATAGCCCATGGCGATCTTGGCGACGAGACGGAGATGGCTGGTGACGAGTTTGTGGGCCGCGTCGCGGTCGTCATGCTCGCGCCAGCGGCGGGCGAGCATGTACTCCTCCTGCGGTTCCAGCATTGGGAACTTGCGGATTTCAGCAAGGTAGTGAGATAGGCCGGATTCTCCACTGAGAACCGGTAAAGCTGCTGTACGGGCCATAATGCGCCCTCCAATTTTTCAGACCCCCGACAGCGGCGGGTCAGGCAGGTGCTGCTTACGGCAAGCCAGCGGAGCTGCGATGTTCCGCGCTGGGATATTCCAACGCAGGTGCAACATTACATGAAAGAGCCTCGCGGGGGGAAGACAAATCCCCCCTCACGTTGCCGTGACGCGGGTTAACTTATTGTAATGGTGGTATATTTTACGTGAAGCTGCGTCATCCCGCCGCGATCAGGGCTTTTTGGAGCAGAACAAGATCCTCCGGCAGCGGGGCTTCCCAGTGGAGAATTTCTCCGGTGCGGGGGTGCTCCAGGGTCAGCAAATATGCATGCAGCGCCTGGCGGCCGAGGCTGGCCAAGGCGGCCTGGGCCCTGGGCCCGAGCTGGCGCGCCTTGGTCTTGAAGCCCGCGCCATAGACGTCGTCGCCCAGGAGCGGGTGGCCGATATGGGCGAGATGGACCCGGATCTGGTGGGTGCGGCCGGTTTCCAGCGCGCAAGCGATCAGCGAGGCCACCTCGCGGCCGTCGCGGCCGGTGTAGCTCTCCTTGACGTCGTAATGGGTGATGGCGTCGCGGCCGCCGTCGCGGACCGCCATCTTCTCCCGCGCATGGGGGTGGCGGTCGATCGGCGCCTCGATGGTGGCGCGGTGGCGATGGGGCACGCCCCAAGCAAACGCCAGGTAGCCACGGCGCAACGCGCCGGTGCGGCCGTGGTCGGCGAATTGCGCGCTCAGTGAGGCATGGGCGCGGTCGTTCTTGGCCACCACCATCAGCCCGGTGGTGTCCTTGTCGAGCCGGTGCACGATGCCCGGCCGGCGCACGCCGCCGATTCCCGAAAGGCTGGCGCCGCAATGGGCGATCAGGGCATTCACCAGCGTGCCGGTCTCATGCCCCGCCGCCGGATGCACCACGAGGCCGCTCGGCTTGTTGATGACGACGATGTCCTCGTCCTCGAACACGATGTCGAGCGGAATGGCTTCGCCGACCGGTTCCGGCGCGGTGGCCGCCGGCACCACGATGTCGACCGCCGTGCCGGCGCCGACGTGATGCGCCGGGTCGCGCATCACGGTGCCGCCGATGCAGACCTGGCCGGCCAGGATCAGCGCCTTCAGGCGCGAGCGCGACAGGTCGGGGCAGAGCGCCGCGAGCACGCGGTCGAGCCGCGGCGAACCTTCGTCGCCGCCGACGCTGACCCGGCGCGCCCCGCCGGGGAGCGCGGGCGCGTCGTCTGCCTCGATGTCGGGGTCAAGCGGCCCGCCGGCCTGCCCGCCACCCTGATGATTGTCTCGCATCGCCAAACCTGCTTGAAGGGGCCCCATGATCGCCCCCGAAACGCCCGCCGCTTCCGACCCCGAACAGTCCGCTCAGCTGGCGGCCCGGGTCCGCCGCCTGATGCTGAGCGCCGGGCTGACCACCGGGCTGGGGCTCGCCGCCGTGTTCGTCGCTATCGGCTACCGGCTTTTCCGCAGCGAGGGAAGCGGCCCGGCGGCCGATCTCACCGCCACCCTGCCGAAAGCGGCGAAGATCGTGGCAACCGGGGTCGCCGCCGACCGCCTGGTGGTGACGCTCGATATCGGCGGCGCCACCGAAATCCGCACCTACGACCTGCGCACGCTCAGGCCGGTCGGCCGGCTGCGGTTTGCCAGCGAGCCTCAATAGAGCCGCGTCGGAAAAACGGCGCCCCGGAATTCACCATCAGGGCCCGCGCGACCTTGCAGCGGGCGGTTTTCGAGGCTATTGGATCCTCCGCTGCTCCCTTCGTCTAGCGGTCTAGGACGTCGCCCTCTCACGGCGAAAACAGGGGTTCGATTCCCCTAGGGAGCGCCAA
>JBKQQE010000625.1:0-6437 GCA_052326245.1 Xanthobacteraceae bacterium
GCTCCTCGATTCCTACCCCCACGGGGTCCCCCTTTGGGGTTTGCGCTTCGCTTCGCTGGCTGTGATCAGCTCACGTTGGTACTTTCCCCCATAAGAGTGCGCCCATGCTGGGCGCACAAACGAAAACGGCCGGCTAAGCCGGCCGTTTCACATCATATCGCGCTGGAGGACGACGACTAGCCGTCAGGCCTTCACCAGCGGTCCCTTCGCCCCCTTGGGGCCGTCATTACCGCCCTTGGGCCTACGCGGCGCGCTGCGCTTGCGCGCGCCCGGCAGTTTCTCGGGCTTCGGCGTGACCGGCCCTTCGACGAAGTCGAAGCCGATCTTGTCGTTCTGCGCCTCGTCCTTGGCCAGGACGACCCGCACGTGACCGCCGGCCTTGAGCCGGCCGAACAGCACCTCGTCCGCCAGCGGCTTCTTGATGTGCTCCTGGATTACGCGGGCCATCGGGCGCGCGCCCATCTGTTCGTCGTAACCGTGCTGGATCAGCCAGGCCTTGGCGGCGTCCGAAAGTTCGATGGTGACATCGCGGTCGGCCAGCTGCGCCTCCAGCTGTAACACGAACTTTTCCACCACCATGCCGATGACATCGGCATTGAGATGGGCAAACGACACGATGGCATCGAGCCGGTTACGGAACTCCGGCGCAAACTGACGATTGATGGCCTCCTGATCGTCGCCCTCCCGCTTGCTGCGGGTGAAGCCGAACGCCTGGCGCGCCAGATCCGCGGCTCCCGCATTGGTCGTCATGATCAGGATGACGTTGCGGAAGTTGACCTGCTTGCCGTTGTGGTCGGTCAGCCGGCCGTGATCCATGATCTGCAGCAGCACGTTGTAGAGATCGGGATGCGCCTTTTCGAGTTCGTCGAGCAGCACCACGCAATGCGGGTGCTGATCGACGCCGTCGGTGAGCAACCCGCCCTGGTCGAAGCCGACATAGCCCGGAGGCGCGCCGATCAGGCGCGACACGGTGTGGCGCTCCATGTATTCCGACATGTCGAAGCGCAGCAGTTCGACGCCCAGCGAGGCGGCGAGCTGCTTGGCGACTTCGGTCTTGCCGACGCCGGTGGGGCCGGAAAACAGGTAGGAGCCGATCGGCTTCTCCGGCTCGCGAAGACCCGCCCGCGCGAGTTTGATGGCCGCCGTCAGCGCCTCGATCGCCTTGTCCTGGCCGAACACCACGCGCTTGAGGGTCTGCTCGAGATGCTTGAGCACCTCGGCATCGTCCTTCGACACGCTCTTCGGCGGGATCCGCGCCATGGTCGCGATCGTGGTTTCGATCTCCTTGATCCCGATCGTCTTCTTGCGCTTGTTCTCGGGAACCAGCATCTGCGCCGCGCCGGATTCGTCGATCACGTCGATCGCCTTGTCCGGCAGCTTGCGGTCGTGGATGTAGCGCGCCGAAAGGTTCACCGCCGCCTCGATCGCCTCGGTGGTGTATTTCAGCTTGTGATAGTCCTCGAAATAGGGCTTCAGCCCCTTGAGGATGCCGATCGCGTCCTCGACCGATGGCTCGTTGACGTCGATCTTCTGGAACCGGCGCACCAGCGCGCGGTCCTTCTCGAAATGCTGGCGGTATTCCTTGTAGGTGGTCGAACCCATGCAGCGAATCGTGCCCGACGCGAGCGCCGGCTTCAGCAGGTTGGACGCGTCCATGGCGCCGCCGGAGGTTGCGCCCGCGCCGATCACGGTATGAATCTCGTCGATGAACAGGATCGCGTTCGGGTGAGCTTCCAGTTCCTTGATCACCTGCTTGAGGCGCTCCTCGAAATCGCCGCGATAGCGGGTGCCGGCGAGCAGCGTCCCCATATCGAGCGAGAACACCGTCGCCGCGCTCAACACCTCGGGAACGTCGCTGTCGACGATGCGCTTGGCCAGCCCCTCGGCGATCGCGGTCTTGCCGACGCCGGCCTCGCCGACGAACAGCGGGTTGTTCTTCTGGCGGCGGCACAGCACCTGGATGGCGCGGTTGATCTCGGCGGTTCGCCCGATCACCGGGTCGATCTTGCCGTCACGCGCCTTCTTGTTCAGGTTGACGCAATAGGTTTCGAGCGCATCGCCCTTCTTCTTGGCATCGCCGTCGTTCTTGTGCTCGGTCTCCTCGTCGACGCCGCGCACCGGACGGGCCTCGGACACGCCGGGACGCTTGGCGATGCCGTGGCTGATGTAGTTCACGGCGTCGTAGCGGGTCATGTCCTGCTCCTGCAGGAAATAGGCCGCGTGGCTCTCGCGCTCGGCGAAGATCGCGATCAGCACGTTGGCGCCGGTGACCTCTTCACGTCCGGACGACTGCACGTGGATGACGGCGCGCTGGATGACGCGCTGGAACCCGGCCGTCGGCTTGGCGTCGTCGCTGCCCTCGGCGACCAGGTTCTCGAATTCGGTCTCCAGGTAATTGACCAGGCTGCCGCGCAGCTTGTCGAGGTCGACGTTGCAGGCGCGCATCACGGCGGCAGCATCGGAGTCGTCGATCAGCGACAGCAGCAAATGCTCCAGCGTCGCGTATTGGTGATGGCGCTCGTTCGCGATCGCCAGGGCGCGGTGGAGGGATTGTTCGAGACTTTGAGAAAAGGTCGGCATTCGTGTCCTCAGTGGCCCCCACAGTCGTCATCCGAAAATCGTCATCGGGAAGCCGTACAACGATCTTCTTCTGACATGTGATCCCGATCCTGATTTCTCAAGCCGAGAGATCTGAATTCATCGACTCTGGTCGTTAACTCCTGCAATCCATTGGTCTGGCTGGCCGCAATCCGGGGCGACGCGCCACTCACATCGATCCTGAGCCCAAACATGTCGGAAATCCGGATCGGCGCCGCAATGCTACTTCTTTTCCATGACGCATTGCAAAGGGTGTTGTTTCTTCCGGGCGAGGTCCATGACCTGCGTCACCTTGGTTTCGGCGATCTCGTAGGTAAAAATGCCGCATTCGCCGATTCCGTGGTGGTGGACGTGCAGCATGATCTTGGTCGCCGCTTCCACGTCCTTGTTGAAGAACCGTTCCAGGACGTGGACGACGAATTCCATCGGCGTGTAGTCATCATTCAGGATCAGCACGCGATAGAGGTTCGGACGCTTCGGCTTCGGTTTGACCTTGGTGATCACCGAAATTCCGGGCGTGCCCGGGCTGGAAGCCTGACCGTCGTCATTGCTCAGGCGAATGCCGAGGAAGTCAAACGCCGCGGCAGGCGTATGTCGAGATTGATATGGCATGGCGTGACGTTCGATCGTCTCCTGAGCGACTGGATCACGGCCTCAACGATTCGAAAGACCGCGACGGGCCTCCATCTTCGGGTTCGCCCCTGACGGGCGGACTCGGCGAGGCCGGATGTTTAGGGTTGCGAGATTGGCGTACCCCGTCAACATCGTCACCTTATTTCCTGTCCGAATATTTACCGATATGGGTCAACACGGGTCCTGCCGCAAGCCCGCGGGGGTCATCGAACGCTGCGCCTGGCCGGCCACCGCAACCTACGGGGGCGTCCCGCACCACGAGCAATTCACTTGGGCCGACAGGCGGTTGCATTGCGCCCGCACGAGGCTCCGCAGCATCGACAGCGGATGCCGAGGCCGCGCCCTGGGGATGCGTGCTGAAAGCCGCGGCCGGGATCCGCATAGCTGCGCCGACAATCCTGCCTGCCGCAAGCGCCGGTTGCACGAAAAAAAGCCCGGCCAGAGGCCGGGCTTTGCTGGCTTCGCAGCCCTGACTGCCGACCTTAGTTGGTCGAAGTGGTCGGCGGCGTAAACTTCGCAACGTAGCCTTCGAACGGCTTGTAGGCGTCCTTGGCAATCCCCGCGAACAGTTCGCTGAACTTCTTGGACTCCGACACGAAGGACTCGTAGGCGCTCTTGGAGAATTCGGTCTGCAGTTCGATCGCCTTTTCGAGCGACTTCACGCCCGACAGCTTCTCGACGAACGCGCTGGTGTCCTCGAACGACTTCTTCGAGTAATCCGCATAGGCGGTCGCGATCGCCTGATAGTTCTTGGTGAGGTTGCTCACGGACGCGAGCGCGGCCTCGTACTGCTCTTTGCCGAAATTCTGGAAGTCCTCAACCTTGATAGCCATTTTGGATCCTCTCCCGGACTGCTGCTGAAATGCCGGGCAGACCCCGGCTGGTGAATTGGGGATAAGTATAGTGCACCGCACAATATTGTCAACAATCTTGTGCGTCGCACAACTTTCATCAAAATTGACATGGTGTTTCGCGGCGCGACGCAACGGTTGATTAACGTTCTGGAAACCCCCTCCGCCTACCTTGGGATTCTGTGTTGCTGTGGGCGGAAGAATTCCGGCAAAGCTCTTCAGGTACAGTCTCTTAGCCAGAATGGCCGCTGAGCGCGCCATGCCCCCTATGAGATCTGTCGCCGCCGCCCCGACGCAACCGGCAAGTTTTCCGGGGCGCAGGCACAATTTCGCCTCACGAACCGGTGATCAACATTCTCGCCCTGCGGCAGCCATCCGCAGAGCGAGGTCGCCAATGGGACGCGGCACGCCCGACCGGGACCAAGAGTGGTTTTCGGGAGTGCGAGCGCCGCAATCGGACGGGGTAGTCAATGCCTTATGCACCCTCCGCGTCGTCGCGGACGCTTCGCTTCTGCCTGCTCACGCTCGCGACCGTCTCGGCGGCCAGTTTGCTCTTCAACGAGCCGGCGCATGCCCGTCACCACCGACATCACGGCGGCCGCCATCACCACGAGCGCAGCTCGAGTTCGGACAGTTACTCGCCTCCATTTTCCTCGATCATCGTCGACGCGAATTCGGGAGCCACGCTCCAGGCCAACAATCCCGACAGCCCGAGGCATCCGGCGTCGTTGACCAAAATCATGACGCTGTACCTGCTGTTCGAACGGCTGGAGAGCGGCAAAATGACTCTCGACACCGAAATGCAGGTGTCGGAGCACGCCGCTGACCAGGCCCCGACCAAGCTCGGCCTGCATCCCGGCCAGACCATCCGGGTGGAGGACGCCATCAAGGGGCTGGTGACGCGGTCGGCCAACGATGCGGCCGTCGTCATTTCCGAGGCCATCGGCGGCGACGAGGACGCCTTCGCCAAGCTGATGACGCGCAAGGCGCGCGCGCTCGGCATGAGCCGCACCACATATACGAATGCCTCGGGTCTGCCGGATGACGACCAGAACACCACCGCGCGCGACCAGGCCACGCTCGGCCGCGCCATTCAGGATCGCTTCCCGCGCTACTACCGGTTCTTCGCAACCAACGAGTTCCATTACCGCGGCAGTGTCATTCGCAACCACAACCATCTGCTCGGCCACGTCGAGGGCGTTGACGGCATCAAGACCGGTTACACCCGCGCCTCCGGCTTCAACCTCGTCACGTCGATGCGTCGCGGCAACCGGCATCTGGTCGGCGTCGTGATGGGTGGCCATTCGGGAGGATCGCGCGACGCCATCATGCGCGGTCTGCTGGCAGAGCACCTCGAGGAGGCATCGACCCGCCGCACCGTGGCCGCCATCACCGAACGCAATCCGGCGGAGGTCAAGCTGGCCAGCGCCGACAGCACCGGCGCGGCCGGCAATGACGCACCGGTCAGGGTCGCCGACGGCGGACGCGGCGCCGAGACGCGAGCCGGCGCGGCCGCGCCGAGCGAGGCCAACCCGACGCCGCAGCCTGCGCCGCTCCCCGCCACGAGACCAGCTGCTGTCGCGGCGGCGCCGAGCGTCGCACCGCAGCCCGCCGCAACCGCAGCAGCGGCCGCTCCCATTCCGCCGCCATCGCCGCAAACCGCGCGGATCGAGACCAAGCCGATGCCGGCCCCGCTCTCCTCCGGCGTGATCGCCCAGCCAATTTCGATCGTTCCGGGCTCCCTCGAACCGATCACCCCGGTCCGGGTGAAGACGGTCCAGATCAAGGCCGGACCGCAGCGCTTGGCGTCGGCCGCCCCGGCCCCGGTGGCGACCGCGTCGATCCCGCCGGCCGCTCCGGAGGTCGCCGAGACCTCGAATTCCGTTGTGTCGAAAGCCGAACTGCCACCACCAAACCCGAAATTCGGGACCGGACAAGGCATTCTTGGCACGCTTCCGGTGTCGGCGCTGCAGCAGCACGGCGCTACCATGGCCTCGGCCGAATCGCCGTCGCGGGCGCCCCTGCCTGCGGCGGCACAGGCCGTCCCGCCCGCCAGCAACGTCAAGGCGGTTGCTCATTCGGGCTGGATTATCCAGGTCGGCGCGCTGGAAAGCGAAAACGAAGCCAGGCAGCGCCTGGACGCCGCCCGCGGCAGCGCCGGCGGCCTGCTGGGCAATGCCGATCCGTTCACTGAACCGGTCTCGAAGGGCGGCAAGAATTACTACCGTGCCCGCTTCGCCGGACTTGACAGGGATCACGCCGAAGCCGCCTGCCGCACGCTGAAGCACAACGACATATCCTGTATCGCGATCCGCAACTGAGGATCCGCAGCGGCCGCAGGAATGCGGCCGCACT
>JBKQQE010000626.1:0-11640 GCA_052326245.1 Xanthobacteraceae bacterium
ACCAGGTGGCTGTGTTAGGCGTTCGGACTGCCGAAATTGAACAGGAACTGAGGGGATGGCGCCGCCATTTTTTTGTTCTCCCGGACATGTTGTCGGTGGGTCGGCTGGCCGACCGGGCCGATTGAAGGCCGCTGATGTGTTCCTGTCCAGCGCGGAATCGTCCTGCGAGCGCAGATCGCGCTAGGATTCTCGTTCAGCGTCATTTCGGGGCGCGCGCGAAACGTGCGAACCCAGGATTCCGAATGCTTTCCTCATGGTGAGGAGGCGCTCTGGCGCCGTCTCGAACCATGAGGCCATCGAGTCCTTCGGCCTCATCCTTCGAGACGCCCGCACGCTCCGCGCCGTTCGCGACGGCGTGCTCGGGCGTGCGGGCTCCTCAGGATGAGGAGCTGGCACCGAGACCCCGGAATGATACAGCCGCCCTATACCAGCCGCTTGATCGGCCGCTTGCGCCACACCAGCAGATAGAAGCCGGCCTGCAGCAGCAGGGTCGAACAGAAGGTCACCGGATAGGCAATCCAGACGCCTTCGACGCCGATCTGGCGGCTGAGAATCTGCGCCGTCGGCACCTCGATCGCGACGATGGCGAAGATCGACAGCGCCATCGGCACGAACACGGTGCCGCTGGCGCGCATGATCGCCGAGAACACGCCCGACATGCCGAACACCACCGAGCTCCACAGCACCAGATGCAGGAGATGCTGGGCCAGATCGATCACCGGCGGGTTGGTGATGAACCACCCCATCACGGCGCGCGACAGCGCATAGGCGAGCGCGGCCAGCCCGCCGGTAAGGCTGAGGTTCAGCGCAAGCCCGGTGCGCGTGATGCTGTGCAGCCGGTGCGCGTCGCCGCGGCCGATCGCCTGCGCGCCGAAGATCGACGCGGTGATGGCGATCGAGATCGCCGGAAATTGCACGTAGCTCAAGACCTGGTTGACCGCGCCGTAGGCGGCGGTGGCATCCGAGCCGAAGCCGTTGACGAGCCCGAGCAGCACCAGTTCGGCCATCGCCATGGTCGCGATCTGCACCGCCGACGGCATGCCGATGCGGACCAGCGGCCGCAGCAGCGCCGGGTCGATCCGCATGGCGCGCCACATCGCCGCGTCCGGCGCCAGCGGGTGACGGCGGGCGCGCAGGTAGAACCCGAGCCAGATCAGGGTGACCAGCGACGAGATCAGCGAAGCCGCCGCCGCGCTGGCGACGCCCAGCCGCGGCAGCCCGAGCCAGCCGTCGATCAGCGCGGGCGTTAGCAGGAGCCCGATCACGGTTGAGACCACCAGCGCGATCAGGGGCGTCACGGTGTCGCTGACGCCGCGGGTCATCGAGGTGGCGAGCACGAACACGAAGGTCACCGGCATCGCCAGCATCATGATGCGCGCATAGGCGGTCGCGTCGCCGATGATATCCGCAGGCGTCGCCAGCAGCACCATCAGCTCGCGGCTGAACAGCCCGCCCAGCACGGCGACCAGGGCGCCGCCGGCGAGCGCCACGCTGAGCGCGGTGCCGGCCACGGTCTTCACCTTGGCGCGGTCGGCCGCGCCCCAGGCCTGGCCGATCAGCACCGAGGTGCCGGAGCTCAGACCCATGATGAAGGCGATGAAGAAGAACATCAGCGGAAAGAACACCGACACCGCGGCCAGCGCCCGCACCCCGATCATCTGACCGAGATAGACGTTGTTGATGGTCCCGAACAGCGCCTGCAGGATGTTGCTCAGCATCATCGGCGCGAGAAAAACCAGGAAGGTCCGCCACAGCGGCGTCGGCGCTTTGGTCACGTGAATTCCTCGGGGGTTGGTGCGGCGCTGTCAGTTCGCGGCAGCGGCGGACGGCGGATCGAAGGCGGGCGTGGCGAGACGCCGCGCATGGTCGCGAACAGTGGCGGGCCAGCCCTGCGTCATGGCCTCGAAGCCATGGCGGTCGCCGGCGAACAGCGCCCGCATGGCGTCCTCATAGTGCGGCAGGTTGCCGGCCATGGCCGCGGCGAAGCGATACGCCGCCTCGCTGGCGCGGCGGGCGCGATCCTTCGCCCCTTGGGTCTTGCGGGCTTCCTCGACCAGCTTGCGGATCGCCACCGAGGCGCCGCCCGGCTGGGTCGCGAGCCAGTCCCAGTGCCGTGGCAGCAGGGTGATTTCGCGGGCGACCACGCCCAGACGCGGCCGGCCGGGCCCGCGCCGCGCCGCCTCGTCGGGCGCTGCCGGCTCCCCCGCCGCGCCGCTCTCGCCGCTGGGCGCCGGCAGTCGCGCCAGCACGTCCTCCACCGAGCCGCGGAGGTCGAGTTCGACCGGCGCGCTGGTCTCGGCGTCGAACACCAGGATCGGGCGGTCGGAGCCGGCGTCGGCCGCCAGCTTGAGCTGGCGCGCGACGTCGCGCGGGCCGCCCTCGGCAACGAGGTGATCGCCGCAGAACGCAATCCATCGGGGCAATGTCATCTTTGAACACCACAGGTTACCATCGCGGCGGTTATTACCCGGATAAATTCACATGGTCAATATCACCCGGGTAATTTCTGGAGCAGCGGGGTGTAACGAGGCCCCCTAACCTAGGGTGCAGAAACCGGTATCCGGCGCCGGTGGCCTGCTGCTACCAATTCAGCGTCATTGGAACCCCGGGGGCCGCCCATGCTGACCGTGCATCACCTGAACAATTCACGCTCCCAGCGGGTGCTGTGGCTGCTGGAAGAACTCGGCGTGCCGTACGAGATCGTCCGCTATCAGCGCCAGCCGAACATGCTGGCGCCGAAGGAGCTGCGCGCCATCCATCCGCTCGGCAAGTCGCCGGTCATCACCGACAACGGCAACACCATCGCCGAATCCGGCGCCATCATCGAATACATCATCGATACCTATGGCGACGGCCGGCTGATCCCGCCGCCGAAGACGCCGCAGCGGCTGCGTTACACCTATTTCCTGCACTACGCCGAAGGCTCGGCGATGTTTCCGCTGCTGCTGAAGCTGATCTTCAGCCTGATGCCGCGGCGCGCGCCGGCGCTGATGCGCCCCATGGTCAACATGGTTTCGAACAAGGCGCTGACCAGCATGGTCGACCCGCAGCTCAAGCAGCACATGAGTTTCTGGGAAGGCGAGCTGTCGAAATCCGAATGGTTCGCCGGCGCCGACTTCACCGCCGCCGACATCCAGATGAGCTTCCCGCTGGAGGCGGCGTCGGCGCGCGGTGTGCTAGGTCCGGATCACCCGAAATGCCTGGCCTTCCTGCAGCGCATCCACGCCCGTCCGGCCTATCAGCGGGCGCTGGAAAAGGGCGGGCCGTACCAGATCGGGCGATAGCGCGGCTTCCAGGTTGTTGAATCCACTATCTCGTCATGGCCGGGCAGCGCGATCCGTCTTCGACGGATCGCTAGGACTAAGGTCTCCCGGCCATCCACGTCTTTGTTGCGGCGATGCTGTTAAGGCGTGGATGCCCGGCACAAGGCCGGGCATGACGAGTTCTCAAATAGAGGCCTGAAGCCGTTGCCTCTCTACTGCCCGGCCGCTGTCGCCCCGCGGGTGCGCGGGTCGGGCGCCCCGAGCCATCCCTGATCCGTCGCCGCGATCGAGTTCGCCGAAGTCTGGCCCAGCGGTTCGACCACCAGATGTCCCTTCTCGCGCAGCCCCGCCAGCACCGCGTCCGGGAAGCCGCGCTCGATGCGCACCTCCTCCGGCAGCCACTGCTGGTGCACGCGCGGCGCCCCCACCGCGCGGACGGCGTCGAGGTCGTAATCGAGCACGTCGACGACCACCTGCAGCACCGCCGAGATGATGCGGCTGCCGCCCGGCGAGCCGGTGACCAGCACCACCTTGCCGTCCTTCAGCACGATGGTCGGCGACATCGACGACAGCGGCCGCTTGCCCGGGCCGGGCAGGTTGGCCTCGAAGCCGACCAGGCCGTAAGCGTTGGCGGCGCCCGGCGCGGCGGTGAAGTCGTCGAGTTCGTTGTTGAGCAGCACGCCGGTGCCGTCGGCGACCAGCCCGACGCCGTAGCTGAAGTTGAGGGTATAGGTGTTGCTGACCGCGTTGCCGAAGCGGTCGACGACGGAGAAATGCGTGGTGTTGCTGCCCTCGTGCGGCGCCAATTGCGCGGCCGCGACCTCGGCGGCCGTCGCGGCGCGGTCGGGGCTGATGCTCGCGGCAAGCGTTGCGGCGTAGCTCTTCGCGGTGAGCCGCGCCGGCGGCGCTGCGGCGAAGGCGGGATCGCCGAGATAGCGCGCGCGGTCGGCATAGGCGCGCTTCATCGCCTCGATCAAGAGATGCAGCGAGGCGACCGAGCCCTGGCCGAGCTCGCGCATCTTGAAGCGCTCGAGAATGTTGAGCGACTCGATCAGCACCACGCCGCCCGAGGAGGGCGGCGGCATCGCCACGATGTCGTAGCCGCGATAGCGGCCGCGCAGCGGTTCGCGCAGCACCGGCTGGTAGGACTTCAGGTCGTCGAGCGTCATGATGCCGCCGGCCTCGCGCACGCCGCGGACCAGCTTCTCCGCCACCTCGCCCCGATAGAATCCGTCGGCGCCGTTGGCGGCAATCGCCTGCAGCGTCGCCGCGAGATCCGGCTGCGCCAGGGTGTCGCCCTCGCGCAGCGCGCTGCCGTCGGCCCGCGAAAACACCCGCGCCGTCGACGGCCAGCGCGCGAAGCGCTGCTGCTCCTGCGGCAGCGTGTCGGCGAGATCGTCGGCGATGACGAAGCCGTCACGCGCCAGCGCGATCGCCGGCGCGACCAGATCCTTCAGCGCAAACTGCCCGGAGCCGAAATCCTTCAGCGCGAGCGCAAGGCCGGCGACGGTTCCCGGCACGCCGATGCCGAGCGCCGAGTAGCGCGAGCGCGCCGGATCCGGCTTGCCGTCGGGCCCGAGAAACATGTCGCGGGTCGCCGCCGCCGGCGCGGTCTCGCGGTAGTCGATGGCGGCGTCGCGCGCCGGCTGCGCCAGATGGATCATCATGAAGCCGCCGCCGCCAAGATTGCCGGCGCGGGGATAGGTCACCGCCATGGCGAAGGCGGTCGCCACCGCCGCGTCGACCGCGTTGCCGCCGCGCGCCAGAATGGCGGCGCCGACTTCAGCCGCGATGCGGTCCTGCGCCACCACCAGCTCTTTGCTGGCGGTGAGCGGCCTGACATTGTCGCTGAAGGACGGCTGCGTCAGGCTGCGCCGCGCATCCTGTGCGTGCCCCGGCGCGGCAAGCCCGCACACCAGCAGCATCGCGAGTAGCGCCGTGCCAAGGGAGCGCGTGCGCGCCGGCCGCGAAAGCTTCATCGCCACATTCATCTCCGTCGCCATTTGCCCATGCTATGACACTAGTGGAGTGGATATGAACAGGAGCCGACATGAATCCGCAGCCCAGCTATCCGCCCCGCGCGGCCGTGATCGGCTGGATCCTGTTCGGCTGGGCGGCGGAGCCCTACTTCACCCTGATCACCACGTTCGTGTTCGCACCCTATTTCGCCACCCATGTGGCGGCGGATCCGGCGACCGGGCAGTCGCTGTGGGGCTATGCGACCTCGGCCGCGGGCCTCGTCATCGCATTGATGTCGCCGGTGCTCGGCGCCATCGCCGACGCCGGCGGCCGCCGCAAGCCGTGGATCGCCGGGTTCGGCGCGCTGCTGGTGAGCGGGGCGACGGCGATGTGGTTCGGCCGCCCTGGCGACGTCAGCGCGATCCCGCTGCTGCTGGTCGCCTTCGCGGTGGCCACCATCGGCGTCGAATTCGCCATCGTCTTCAACAACGCGGCGATGCCGACGCTGGTGCCGCCGCAGCGGATCGGCCGGCTGTCCGGGACCGGATGGGCGGTCGGCTATCTCGGTGGCATTCTCAGCCTCGTGCTCGTGCTCGGCTTGCTCGCCGCCAGTCCGGACACCGGCAGGACCCTGTTCGGCGTCAAGCCGCTGTTCGGCCTCGACCCCGCTTCGCACCAGGGCGATCGCATCACCGGTCCGCTCACCGCGATCTGGTTCATCGTGTTCGCGCTGCCGATGTTCGCCTTCACGCCCGACCAGGCGGCGAAACTGCCGGTGCGCGCGGCGGTCGGCGCGGGCCTGCGCGAATTGCGCCGGACCCTGGCGCGGCTACCCGACGACCGCGTGATGGCGCGGTTCCTGATCGCCAACATGGTCTACACCGACGCGCTGGTGGCGCTGTTCGCGTTCGGCGGCATCTACGCCGCCGGCACCTTCGGTTGGCAGACCCTGCAGATCGGGGTGTTCGGCATCCTGCTCGCCTGCGCCGGCACGCTCGGCGCCTGGCTCGGCGGCAAGCTCGACGACCGGCTCGGTCCGAAGAAGGTGATCGCCGGCAGCATGACCATCCTGCTCGTGGCGATCATGATGATTCTCTCGGTGGACCGCGAGCACCTGTTCTTCGTCGTCGCGGTGGCGCCGCCGCAACCGGGCGGCGCGCTGTTCGCCTCCGCCGCCGAACAGGCCTATCTCGCGCTCGGCCTCATGATCGGCACGGCGGCGGGGCCGCTGCAGGCCGCCTCGCGCACGCTCTTGATCCGGCTCGCGCCGCCCGACCGGATCACGGAATTTTTCGGCCTGTTCGCGCTGTCGGGCAAGCTGACCTCGTTCATGGCGCCGCTGGCGGTCGGCCTCGTCACTGCGCTTACCATGAGCCAGAAGGCCGGCATGGCGACGCTGATCGCGTTCTTTCTCGCCGGGCTCTTGCTGCTGCTTCGCGTGCAGGAGCCGGCAAGGTAACGGCAGTCGGGGGCGTCACCGATCTTGCGGCGCGCCGAAAAGGTGATCCAATTGGTGCCGATAAGGTCTGCCCACTCACCGCGGCCTCGCCCTGCGTGCGCCGGCGAGACCACACGAGGGAGAATCGGAATGAATTCCCGCAATCTGTCCAATCTGTTTGTCGCCGCCGCCATCGCCGCGGTGCCGTTCGCCGCGACTGCGGCCGATGTCGATGTGACGGGCACCTACAGGCTTGTCAGCTATACGCGCACGCTCGTGGACACCGGCCGGGTGGAAAGCTTCGGCCGGCAGCAGGGATTCATCACCTACGGCAAGGACGGCCGCATGCTGGTCCTCATTGTCAGGGGCGATCGGCCAAGGCCGGAAAGCCTGGAGAAGATGACCGATCAGCAGCGCGCCGACCTGTTTCGTTCAATGAACGCGTACGGGGGGACCTACAAGTTCGACGGCAAGACGATGGAGCACCATATCGACATCTCGGCAAACGAGCTGTGGACCGGAACCACTCAGATCAGGGACGTCAGGAAAGAGGGTGACCGTTTGATCTACACGACGCGCCCGGCACCATTTACCGACGACGGCAAGATGAGTGTCGTGACACTGGAGTGGGAGAAGGTGAAGTAGACCGCGCGCTCCGACGCTCGCGCGCGAAGCGGTCGCGGCCTGTCGCCCTCAATGCCGGAAATGCCGGGTGCCGGTGAACACCATGGCGATGCCGTGTTCGTCGGCGGCCTTGATCACCAGGTCGTCGCGGATCGAGCCGCCAGGCTGGATCACTGCGGTGGCGCCGGCCTCGATGGCGACCAGCAGGCCGTCGGCGAACGGAAAATAGGCGTCGGAGGCAACCACCGATCCCTTGGTCAGCGGCTCCGACGATTTGGCGTCATGGGCGGCGTCGAGCGCCTTGCGCGCGGCGATGCGGGCGGAATCGATCCGGCTCATCTGGCCCGCGCCGATTCCCACCGTCGCCAGGTTCCTGGCGTAGACGATGGTGTTGGACTTGACGTGCTTGGCGACGCGGAACGCGAAGCGCAGGTCCAAAAGCTCGGTGGCCGAGGGCGCGCGGCGGGTGACGACCTTGAGCTCCATGTCGTCCACCACCGCGTTGTCGCGGCTCTGCACCAGGAATCCGCCGGCCACCGTCTTCGCCGTCAGCCCGGCCGCGCGCGGGTCGGGCAGGCCGCCGGCCAGCAGCAGCCGCAGGTTCTTCTTCGCCGCGACGATGGCGATGGCCTCGTCGGTGGCGTCGGGGGCGATGATCACCTCGGTGAAGATCTCGGTAATCGCCCGCGCCGCGTCGGCGTCCAGCGTGCGGTTGACGGCGACGATGCCGCCATAGGCCGAGGTCGAATCGCAGGCCAGCGCATGGCGGTAGGCGGTGACGAGGTCGGCGCCTTCCGCCACGCCGCAGGGATTGGCGTGCTTGACGATGACGCAGGCCGCGGTGCGGTGCGCGTCGAATTCGCCGATGCATTCATAGGCCGCGTCGGTGTCGTTGATGTTGTTGTAGGACAATTGCTTGCCCTGCACCTGCCGCGCCGAGGCGACGCCGGGCCGGCGCTCCGGCAGCGCGTAGAACGCCGCCGACTGGTGCGGGTTTTCGCCGTAGCGCAACGCCTCGATGAGGCGGCCGCCGAAACTGCGGAACGTCGGCGTGCCGATCTTGAGGCGGTCGGCGAACCAGTTCGAGATCGCGGCGTCGTAGGCCGCGGTGCGGGCGTAGGCCTTGGCCGCGAGCTGGCGGCGCAGCGTCCGCGTGGTCGAGCCGTGATGGGCGGCGAGCTCGTCGAGCACGCTCTGATAGTCGGCGGCCTCCACCACCACCGCGACGTCGTCGTGATTCTTGGCCGCGGCGCGGATCATCGCCGGGCCGCCGATGTCGATGTTCTCGATGCAGTCTTCCTCGCTCGCGCCTTTGTCGACGGTGGCCTCGAACGGATAGAGGTTGACGACCAGCAGGTCGATCGGAACGATGCCGTGGGCGGCCATGGCGCCGACGTGTTCGGCGTTGTCGCGCACCGCCAGCAGCCCGCCATGCACCTTCGGATGCAGCGTCTTCACCCGCCCGTCCATCATCTCGGGAAACCCGGTGAGGTCGGAAACGTCGATCACCTTGAGGCCGGCGGCCGCGATCGCCTTGGCGGTGCCGCCGGTGGAGACCAGCTCGACGCCGTAGCCGGCCAGCGCCTTGGCGAATTCGATGAGGCCCGATTTGTCCGAAACGGACAACAGAGCCCGGGTGATGCGGCGCGGGTGGTCGGTCATGGCGGTGTTCCAGGGGGTTTGATAGGGGCCCGGTAGCACGATTTGCCGGGCCAAGAAATGGCCCGATGCGCCTTGGCCAGGCGTTTTTGCAGGCAAAAACTCCGGCGAAGGGCATCTTCCAGATCACCGAGCCTATCCTTCGTCATGGCCGGGCAGCGCGATCCGTCCCTGACGGATCGCCAAGACTAAGGTCTCCCGGCCATCCACGTCTTTCCTGGCTGCCCTGCCGTTAAGACGTGGATGCCCGCGACAAGCGCGGGCATGACGAATTAATACAGGCGAAATGCGCTACAGCGGCAGTTCCGGCTCGCGCCGGGAGTTGCGCCGGAAGTTGGTCGCGGACGCCGAGGCGGCCGAACGGGCAAAGCTCCACCGCACGCTCATGACCTGCCGGGCCTGCTGCTGGATCACGATCTGCGTGGTCCGGCGCGGTCCGTCGGTACCGGCGAGAAACACGCTCTCCTCGAGTTCCACGCGATCGTCGAGCGCCTCGAAAGTCCACACTTCCCGGTTCGGCAGCACCAGCATCACGCCCCTGGCATCGCTGAGCCGGCTCGCCTTGATCGAGGGGTGGAGGTGGAAGCGGATCGCGAAATCGTCCTGGCCCGCCTTCAGCGGATGGCCGCCGGAGGCCACCAGCGTGTCCTCGCCGTCGAGCCGGCTGCCGTCGGTCGCCATCAGGAGCACCCGCCGGTGCACCAGGTCGAACTGCGGCACATAGCCGTCATGCGAGGTCGTCAGCAGCGTGCCGTTGGCGACCTGCTCGCGCGACACCTCGACCAGCGAGGGCCCGCGCATGATCGGCGCGCCGTGCAGCATGCGCTTCATCGCCGCGTATTCGACGAACTGGCACGACGAGGTGCCGTGAAACACCAGGGTCGAATGCGCCGCGGTGCCGCGGGCGAAGGCGCGCCAGTTGTCGCGCCCGGTCGCCGGCATGCCGCAATTGGTGACGATCCGGCTGGTGCCCGCGGACAGTTCGAACGCCAGGCAGCCGGCATGGGCCTCGAGGCTGATGGCGGGCGGCGGCGGCGGGCCGCAGTCCATGATCAGCGTGGTGGCGCCGGCGTCGAGGCGCTGGAATCCGCTATGCGGCATGCTCGACATCGGATTGCCGTGGGCATCGTCATAGGCGAGCAGCGTCGCCACCTGGTCGCTGGGCGTGTTGCTCATGCCGTTGAACAGCGCGAAGCTGCCGTCGCCGTGGCGTAAGAAGCGCAGCATCGGCATCATGCGGTCGATGGCGTTGAGCAGCGCCGGCGGCGGCGCGATGTTGCGCGCGGTGAAGGCCTGCCGCAGCGGCAACAGGTCGAGCAGCAGCTCGATCAGCGCCCCCGGGTTGCGGGAGATATGGCCGCCGTCGGGGAGAATCTGGCGCTGCAGTTCCTCCGACAGCTTGCGGGTCGCGGTGCGAATATGGCGGGCCTGGTTGGCGAGGCAGAGTGCGGCGTAGCCGAGCGCGATCTGGACCTGAAGCCGCGGCAGGCCGTCGGCGATATCGATCATGGTGTAGCGCAGGTAGCGGATCTCGCCGGTCAGGTCGCGCAGGAACCGGCGATAGAACTTGCTGTCGGTGTCGGAGAGCACCAGCGGCGCCTGCGACAGCAGCGAAATGACGCGACGCGCCAGCACGTCGGCGCGCCAGGCGGTCCTGCTGGTCTTGCCCTGGACCGCCAGCCAGTCCTCGATCAGGGAGCGGGCGTTGGCGCGGGTCAGCGCCGAGTCCGCGGCGCGCATATGCCGCAACCAGCCGAAGCCGAGCAGGGCGGCTTCCCAATCCTCGGACGGCGGCTCCACCTCGAAGATCGAGCGGCCGTGGCAGGTCACGATCTTGCCGGCGAACACGAAGCGGCCGGCATAGACCTCGGCGGCGCGGGTGGCGTCGGTGGTGCGCAGGTCCTGCGGCGCGATGATCAGCTGGTCGGCGCGGGAAGGCAGCAGGCGCGACAGCGCGACCGTGCCTTCGCTGATGCGCGCCGCGGTGTTGCGCGCGAAGCGGCCGAGCAGAAGGGTGGAGATATGTCCTCGTTGAGCGGTCGACACGCGCACCTTTGCCGGGAGACAGCCTGTTGCGCGCCGCCTGATGTCAACAAGCGCGCCGCGGCGGTGGTTCGGAAGGTTCCCCTCGTCCTTCGCGCATCGTCTAGAGCATTTTCCGGCCAAGGGGAATCCGGCTTCCCCTCCGCCAGCTGCCCGCGACGGGCGCGCCAGTAGCTCGTTCGGTCGCGGCTCGCCCCCTCCGGCGCCGCGCCAGCAAAACTATCGGAAAGACCCTAACAAACAGCGACGGCCCGGCTGAAACTGGGTACCGGGCAGCCCGGTCGCGATCCGGTTCGGGGGGTCAGGTTTTGGTCAGGCGGGCGGCGTAGAACCCGTCCAGCCCGCCGAGACGCGGATCGTCGTGCGGCAGGTGGCACGGAAGGGTGCGAATCGCGCCGTCCGGGGTCAGCAATTCGGCGAGGCCCCCGATCTCGGCCGCGTCGACCGGCGCGCGTTTGAGGCCCGATTCGGCGGCGAGCAGCCGTTCGATCGCCTGTTCGCCCTCCTCCGGCTCAAGCGAACAGGTGCAATAGACCAGGGTGCCGCCGGGCCTGAGCAGCGTCGCGGCTTTCTTCAACAGCCGGCCCTGCAGGGCGACCAGGGCCTCGATGTCGGCTTCCTGCTTGAGCCAGGCCACGTCGGGATGGCGGCGGA
>JBKQQE010000627.1:0-12268 GCA_052326245.1 Xanthobacteraceae bacterium
GTGGATTGAACTGATCTCGTCGAACACCGGCCAGAAATTTTCATTCGAGCGCCGTACGCCGAAGCGGTCGACCAGCCGTTCGTAGTCGGCAACCGACTTGAGACCTGCGACGGCGCCGGAGAACGCGTCGACCTGGTCCTCCGTCACCACGAAGAACATGTTCGGGTAGGCGCCCAGCAGGCCGGCCCCAACGCTGAGCGTGTCCTCCTGCGGGGCGTAGCGTTCCGCTTCCGCGAACATCCACGACACGTTCTCGTGCTCACGGTTGTGCACGAGGCTGTAACTTCGTGCGCGGCCGTCGGCGCCGCGCACCAGCACCACGGCCAATTCCGGAAAAAACCGCGCAAACGGCGTGGCGTCCGCGGCCCTGACCGACGCAATCCGACGCAGCGCCTGCTCCGGCGCCGTGAGCTTGGCGACCGTCGCGTCATGGGGCAAATGCAACGTCTTCCAGTTCAGCGGGTCGGGACGCCCGCGCACCTGCGGGGGGAGACGCTGGTTGATTACCGCTTCGACCAGCTCCGCCTTGGCGTTGGCCTCGTCATGGTAGCGGATGCCGGTCGGCGCGTCGCTATCGACGAGCGGGAACACGTATCTGAGCTTGAGGTCGGTGAGCGGGCCGCCATGATACCATGACTTGCGCAGGCCGGCCCGCTGCGACGGCGGCAGGAAGGCCAGGAACAGCTCCTCCGCCTCCATCCTGATCAGATCCATGTAGAGCCGGGTCAGGGATTGGTGACCGACATTGCCGAACACGTCGTAGTTGATGACGAGATTGTAGACCAGGCGCTCGAACAGCGGATAGTCGAGAACCAGCAGCGTCTTCGGCAGATCGCCGACCGCGCCCTGGGTGACGACGGCGTTGTCGAAGTGCCGGAACACGGTGAGCAGCGCATTCGGGTTGTGGCCGTCCCCGTTCCAGATGTCCTCGAGCGTGTAGCCGTTCGGCCGAAGCTTGCGCGCTTCGTCCGCCCTGACCTTGCGGTAGGCCTCGCGATTGTCAACCAGCCGCCGCAGGGACGGAATGTCCTCCAGAAGCGGCACGTCGCTGCCCCATTCCCCGGGCAGGATCAGCATGTCCCGGACGTGCCGGGCATGCTCTGCCGACACCACCATGCCGTCGGCTGCCGGCCGCAGAAACAGCACGAAGAACTGCTCCTGGATCGAGTTGACGGCAATACTGCCGTTGCAGACGGGCCCCTTGATGAAGGTACTGACTTCGTATTCGGCGTCGTCGAGCAGGAACTGGTAGCGCGCCCGCACCGGGATATCGGCGAACGCGACGAACGGGTTGGCGGCCGTCTCCTCGGCGTAGCCCGGCAGGCTCGTCACGTCCCACTGCGGCTCGAGGAATGTCTGCCGGATCCGGTCGAGCTTTTGCGGGGAAAGCGCGTAGGGGATATGGGTCTTGTCGACGATCGTTCCGTCGAGGCGGCTCAGGCAGTAACGGAAGTCGCCGGGTCCAGGATCATCGTTCGGCCGCCGCGTCGCGATCTCGTCGACGCCTGCCTCGCACGCGGTTCGCGAGCGCACCAGGCGAAAGAAGGCCGGGCGTCGCGACGGCGTCTCGGCCGTGAAATACAGATGCGCAATAAACAGATGCTCGTAGAGATAGCGAGCCACCAGCCTGTCGCGCGCCGTTTGGCCATTGAGAAGGGCCTCCCAGGCGCGCACTTGAGTCTCCAGCTCCGGCGGTACCGACCGCCGGCGTGCGAGGCTCGCATCCGTCGGGCCCGGCGCACCGCCTGTGATCCAGTCGCTGAGGGTCCCGATCTCCTCCTGCGACAGCGGCGGCAGGCCGTAGGGCATCCCGAGCTCGGGCGTGTCCTGCGCGACGCGCGCGCCATCATCGCCGTCGGCCGGGCAGAAATTGCTCTCGGCGGCCTGCTTCCCCGGCTGCGCGGTGGGATGCCGGGCCCTGAGAGTCACCAGCTGCATCAGCAGCGTGCGGGCAGGCTCGGTTTCGGCCGCAACGCCGAAAAAGCCCTTCTCGCGCCAATCGGATACATTGTGGCCATCGATGTCGAGCCGGGTGGGCGCAACGCTGTGCTTCCTGCCGCCATCATAGACGTTGAGCCTGGTCGCGCCGCGCGTGAAGCCCGAATAGCTTTGCAGGTTGAGCTGGCAGGGCGCGTTGTAGCAGCTGTGGCAGGCGATGCAGCGGTTGTCGAAGATCGGCTGGATGCGCGCGGAGTAGATATCGCTCGCAGCGGCAGGCTGGGCATGACCGCTGCGGACGCCACCGATCAGGGCAACAACCATTGCCGCAAGCAGCCAAGACATGCGCAGGTGATACACGCGACCCTCGCCGGAAAATGACGTCCCCTTCTTGCACCGGGGCCGGCGTTTCATCAAGCAGGGCGCACGCAGGAGGCGGGCAGCGCCGCCGCCCGAGCGCTGCAAGTCCGTCTCAACTCGCGCGCAAACCGAGCGCCAGCGCGATCCATGCCCAGCCGTAGAAGATCAGGTCGATCCCGATGAACAGACCGATCGCCCAAAGCCCCGAGACCGGCCATTGCGCGAGCACCATCAGGCCCAAAGCAAGCGTAATCACCCCGTCCAGCGCGTGCCATCCCCAGCCGGGGAGAGTGACGACGAACGAGCCGATCAGCTGAAACAGCCCGCCCACGATGAAGAACATTGCCATGAAGACGGTTGCGACCTCGGCACTGATCACCGGCCTCGTGACAAGCAGCAGGCCTGCGACCCCGAACAGGATTGCGGCCAGCAGATGGTGGAAGAAGCCCGCCCAATGTCCCACCATGACCGCCTGGGCGGATTCAATGCCGCACGCGATCACCAGCAGCCATCCGAAGAACAACATCGAAGCGATCGTCGCTGTGAAAGCCCGTGCAACGGCCGCAATGCCCAGGATAACCAGGCCGATTCCGAACGCCAGGAACCATCCCCAGTACTGGACGATGTCGTGAGGAATCTGGATTTCAAATGCCTGGACATTGCTCATCGTCATACCTCGGCTGTGTGGCTTGATCGTAAGAAGCGTTCGTACAAAGCAGATATCGCATGCCCGGCTTCAAGCCACGCTTTCAAGCCTGGATGAAGCTAAATCGCCTTGCTGTGACGCCGACAGAATAACGATTTTAGCTGCTATCGGGCGCCTGCCTTCACCCAGCTTTCGCATATTTCTTCAACCGGAATGCCAGGCTGATATAAAGAACGCCGGCGACGATGGCGTAGGCGCCGATGACCCAGACCAGCGCGAGGGCGCCGCCGCCGGGGTTTATCACGACCGCAATCCCGAAAAGCACCGAAATGACGCCGCTCAGGATCAGGAACCACTCGTTGTCGATCTCCTTGCGCAACCTGATTGCGCCGATGATTTGCGAGACCCCGATGGCGATCGCCCAGCCGGCCATGATGAACAACAAGACCAGGGCCGTCACGCCGGGCCACATGAAGGTAAGAATTCCGGCAGCAATACCCAGCAGGCCGACCAGCGCCAGCCACCATCGCCCCGCGGAAGCGCCGCCTGCGATTGCCGCCCAGATTGCAAGAACGCCGTCGACCAGCACAAAGGCGCCGTAGAAGGTAATCAGCGTGAGAAGAGTCAGTCCCGGCCAGGCGATGGCGAGGGCGCCGAAAACGATGGCGGCGATGCCGCGCAACAGCAGCAACCACCAGTTCTTCGCGAGTGCGTGCAGCAGGATGCGACCGAGCGGACCGACGCTTTGGGTTTGCGACATTGAAACCTCCCGACTGGTTGCAGCAATGTTCCAAAGAAATTCTGGTCGAAATCGTTGCAAGCAGAGCATCCCGATCGCACAAAACATTGATATGGATCAATCGGCGACGGCGGAAGATGTGCCGCCGGTCTGCGCGAGCGGCAACGCCGGTTTCTTGTACCAGTTTTCGCCATACGTCGCCCGGCTGTCACGACGGAAACGGGTCGAAGGCATGCCGCTTCGGCACGATGACACCGAGCGCTTGGGGGCGAATTCGGTAGTGCAGCGGTGCGTCCATGATACTGACTTCGCCGTCGGTGGATACGTTGACACGCGCAGTTCCGGGCTCGACCCACAGCTCCTCTGCCTCGAAGGCGCTCAGCTTCTGATCGGTCTCGAGGCCCGCGAGAGTTCTCAGCGCGCCGCGCACGATATTTCGGCGGCCGGAGCTCGGCGCGGTACACACCCACAGCCGGCCCGAATCCAGCCTGGGTCGCGTACCGATCTGCAGGCCCGAAATCTGGTAGCGGTTGTTGCCGACGAACAAGAAGGGCGTCACCTGTTCCAGCGCTCTTGCCTGGTCCATATGCACCTTGATGCGAAGGCGGAAATAGCGCCGTAGAACCGACCTCAAGGCCAGCATGAACGCCACCCGCTTGATATGTCCGCGCCGCTCCTGTTCTTCCCGTTGGCGCACAAAGTGCGGATAGAAGCCCACCCCGGAATTATTGACGAATACCCGGCCGTTGACCTCGCCCACATCCACCTTCGCGACCTGGCCCGTGAAGAGATTGCGGACGGCGGCTTCGAGGTTTAGCGGAATGCCGAGATCCCTGGCAAAATGGTTCAACGTGCCCATCGGAAGAACGCCGAGCGCGGTATCCGTGCCTGCGAGTCTGCCGGCCACGCCGTTGACGGTACCGTCGCCTCCCCCGGCCACGATCGGGTGACGGCGCTCGCTCAGGGCGCGCGCGGCCAAGGACGGGATATCGTCGCCGCGCCCGGTCACCACGACCTGCGCCTCGACGCCGAATTCGCCCGAAATATTCGCGATATGCGCCCTGGCCTCATCCACGTGAGCGGAATGGCCATTGAGGATGCAGGTTGTGCCTGCGCATTCATTCAGCGCACGCTGTTTCATTGCCGAGTGGTCACCGCGCCCGAGCCAGCGTCTCCGAGGGCGATTCCTCAAAAACGGCACGGTAGCTCCGGGTGAAATCCCCCAGATGCCAAAATCCGTGGGCAAGCGCGCTGGCCTTTACGCTTTGATTTCCGGCAATCAGTTGTTGGCGAACGAGCCAAAGTCGCTTTAGTCGCAAATAGCGGTGCAAACTCATGCCGCGATATCGCTGGACGGCGGTATGCATAGTGCGGACTGAAACACCGATCTGGCGGGCAAGCTCGGAGCTGTAAACCGGAGTTCCGGGGGTGCCGGAGAGAGCCGCTTCCACGTCCCGGATAATTTTCAAATACCGGGCGGCGTTTCCAGGGCGGGTCCAGTTCGCCGGCACAGCATCGGCAAATGCAGCATCGACTGCGGCGAGCAAGGATTCCTTGATACCGTTGGCGGCCTGGTACACCTCCAACATGTCGGTGGCTTCCGACGCGAAGCTCAGGATCTGCAAGCAGAGTTCGCGCAGCCTTTGGTGCGCGACCTCGGTTGTCTCAAACGTCGAGAAGTCGTGGCTTGTCTTGGGCCAGCCGCGGTCATTGACCTCCGGCGTGAAGACGATCTTGGCGAATTGCGCCGCGACCCTTTCGAACGTCCTGAAGCCCCCGCCGCCATACCCGATGACGAAGGCCGTTCGCCGGCTGTCGAGGCCATTGAACCGTATTGGAACAGAGTCATTCATGGAGAGGCAGATGGCGGTACAACCGGCAACAAGCTGCGCATCCACGAGGCGCGGAAACGCTCTCGTGAGACAGATATCGCAGCCCGACAAATTTACGATGGATTGCTGGGCGGCAATCCTTCGCGAAAATGGGATGAACTCGATCTGGACGGCCCGCACTGCTTGCCGAAAGTCATCGATGTCGGTGTGACGATATACCTTCAGCGCGGATGAAGGCGCCAGCGAAAAACCGTCCATGGAAAATCCGGAAAGGAAACAAAATGATTCGAGTGCAATTTATCGTACCGCACAAACCGACACCCAACTACTGATACTATTACTGGTAGCACTACTAGTAGTACTATTGGTAGTACAATACAGTCTTGTCATATCTATCAGCCGCGGCCGTCAGTGCCGGTAAAATGAGCAGCATCATCTGATCTCAGAAGTTGCCGAATTTCGCTACTGTTTTTACAAAATGTTAAGTTGTGCATAACCCGCAGCTGGGAAGCTGTCAGTGCTGATCTGACAAAACCTGGGCCAACGCAAGGATGGCTCGGAGCCGCTTGCGCCCCCAGGTCGCCCGCGAGGATCGTGCACGTGTCGATTTCGCAAAGCTCGCTGCTTGATGAACTCGAGTCCGCGATACAGAGCGGTTCGGCTGAAAAACGCGTCGCGACCCTCAGACGCGTGACCGATCTCTTTTTGGGGGGCGCCGACAGGTTCAGCGACGAGCAGATCGCGGTGTTCGACGACGTCCTCGGTCATCTGATCAAGAAGATCGAGAACAGGGCGCTCGCCGAACTCAGCCTCCGTCTCGCGCCCGTCGACAATTCCCCGCGCGAAACCATCAAAAATCTTGCCCGAAACGACGAGATATCGATCGCGGGCCCCGTCCTGAAAGAGTCTTCGCGCCTCTCCACGGCGGACCTGGTCGAGATCGCCGGGTCCAAGGGCCAGGGGCACTTGCTGGCCATCTCGGGGCGGCCGATGTTGGGCCAATCGGTGACCGACGTCCTGCTTTCAAGAGGAAACAAGGAAGTCTTTCACAAGCTGGCAAACAATACGACATCGTCAATTTCGGCCGGCGGCTATGCCCTGCTCGTGAAGGCCGCGGAGAATGACGATATTCTAGCGGAAAAGACCGGATGCCGTTTCGATATCCCGGTGCGGATGCTTCGCGAACTGCTGTTGAAAGCGACCGAAGCCGTTCGAACCCGGCTGTTTGCAGCGATGCCCGAAGCGGTCCAGCTGGAGATCCAGCGGACGTTGACTTCGGTGGCGCAGGCGGTCGACCTGGAGGTCTCGAAGCCGCGCGATTTCGCCGCCGCGCGGAAGTTTGTCGAGCTTCTGAAGGAAAAGGACGAATTGCACGAAGCGGAGCTGTTGCGATTCGCCAATGCGGGCCAGTACGAGGAAGCCGTCGCAGCTCTTTCGCTGCTGGCCGCCACTCCCATCGATATCCTCAAGCCTCTGATGCAGAGCCCGAGGCACGAGGGAATTCTCGTGCCTTGTCGGGCCGCCGACTTCAAATGGGAAACCGTGAGCGCGATCCTGCACATGCGGTTTCCGTCGGTTCCGATAACGCAGGCTGATCTCGATCGAATCGGGCAGGAGTTCGAGAAACTTTCAAAGGCCAGCGCCCAAAGAATGCTTCGCTTCTGGAAGGTGAGGAAGACCAGCCAGTCTGCGTAAGCTAGACGGGTGCGTGACGGCGCCCGGGGGAGCTTTGAGGTTCGAAGGTCGTAGCTGTGGATGCGCTGCGCTTGCAGCCGTGGCCGGGATTGGACGCAGATGACGTGGGGAGACCGAAGATCCGAGCGCGTGAGCTTCGCCGAGGGGCTGAATGCTCGTTCCATGGGTGTCGACGGGACATGGCAACGCGCATGCACGTTGCTCGACATCTCCGCGACCGGCGCAAGACTGCAGGTCGAAGGGTCGATCGACGTGATGCACAAGAGGGAGTTTTTTCTGATTCTGTCCTCGACCGGGCTCGTCTTCCGGCGTTGTGAACTGGTCCGCGTCAAGGGTGACGAGATCGGAATCAGGTTTGTCACCGAAAAGCTCGACAAGAAGGCGAAGGGTCGCGTCGTTGCCGAAGCACCATAAACCAGGATGAGGTTGCTCGCCGCGAGCGCGTTCGAAAACGACGAGCCGTTTTGCGAATGAATCAATCGGGGGATGATACGGACTATGCACCCATCGGAACCAGCTTCGCAGTCGGCAAGCCCCAGCGACGAGATCGAGATGACCTTGCAGTTGGGGGAAGCAGCCCTGCAAATCATCAGGACGAAACGGCTGTCGGCGGCACCGAAGTTCTACGAGGTCTGGTATCTTTACGCGGCCGGCAGGGATCTCGGATTGAAGGCTGCGATCGACGCAACAATCGCCTCCAAGGGTGCTATCACGAATGGCGACATCGCCGGAATCGCCGAAATCTATTGCCCGTCGAACAGAGCCGCGAAGATGCTCGACGACTTCGGCACAAGAATCCTCGTTGAAATAGACAGTGCGCTCACCGCCGTATCCGAAGCGCGGGTCACTTCAGCGGCCTTCCAAGGGTGGCTCAAACGGTGCGTTGCTGCTCTCACAGCCGCGAATGACGCTGATCAGGTCCAGGCGGCGATCAGGATTGTTGCGGCCGCCAACGATGACGCGAAGCGACGAATTCGTGCGGCGCGAGAGCGACTTGCGGTAAGCAGGGAGGAAGTGCTCAGCATTCAACAGGAGATCGAGACGCTCCGGTTGGAGATATTCACGGATCCGCTGACGGGCTGCAGAAACCGCAAATCCTTCGACCGCGACTTGATCGCCGAAATACGCGCGGCGCGGGCTTCAAATCAGCCGCTCACACTGCTCATGATCGATATCGACCGTTTCAAGGAGTTCAACGATCGTTTTGGTCATGTGTCCGGCGATCTGGTGTTGCGACTTGTCGGGAAGACGCTGACTCAATGCCTGAAAGGGCGAGACGTTGCCGCGCGTTTCGGCGGCGAAGAATTCGCGATTCTGCTTCCGAACACTGCAATCCAGCAAGCCACGATCGTTGCGGAAAACATCCGGCGTTCGCTCGGCTCGCGGGAGTTGAAGAAAAAGTCGACCGGGGAACCTCTGGGTCGCGTGTCGATCTCCGTCGGCATTGCTGCTTTGAGCGCACAAGACGACATGAATTCGATCGTCGAGCGCGCGGATGGCTGTCTCTATGATGCAAAGCGCACCGGCCGAAATCGCGTCGTGACCGAGGCTGAACTTCCTCCGGCTAAGGAAAAATGCGCCAGGGTTGCGGTGCATTAGACCTGGGCAGTTTCACAGCAAAAATAGAGTAATAGAGTCGCAGAGTGTGATCAGATGCCTGAATCTAGATCGTTTTTGAGGGAGCTGGATGACGCAGTTTCGCGAGGATCGGCCGAAAGCCGGCTGCGAGCGCTGTGGCATGCGACCGATCTGCTGATAACTGGCCGGTATACCGAGGATCAGATCTGGATCTTTGGAGAAGTGATAGGACGGCTTGCAGAGGAGATTGAAGTTGCGGCCCGCGCCAAACTTGCGGTGAGACTGGCCCGCACGGACAATGCGCCATTCAGCGTTGTCTACAAACTCGCCTTTGACGATTCCATAGATGTCGCAGGCCCCATCCTTCGCCAGTCCGAACGGCTCGGTACGCGGGCTCTCGTCGCCAATGCCGAGACCAAAGGCCAACAGCACCTCCTGGCCATTTCCAAGCGAAAATCCATTGACGGAGCAGTCACGGATGTGCTCGTGACTCGCGGCAATCGAGAGGTTGTGAAATCCGTCGCTGCCAACGACGGTGCCTGCTTCTCAGAGTTCGGATTCTTGCAATTGCTCAAACGCTCAGAGGGCGATGCCATCCTCACCGAGCATGTTGGCCTTCGTGCCGACATTCCCAGGCATGTTTTCCAGCAGCTAATCGCAAAGGCATCTGACGACGTGAAGAGAAAGCTCGCGAGCGAGCGCCGCGAAATGGCAGTTGAGTTACAGGATTTGGTGACAGATGTTACTGGCGTATTGCATTCTAAATTCGGGCCCGCCTCGAAGAGCTATTTTGCCGCAAAGAGGACCGTGTCAGAGCAGCATAGACACGGCGATCTGAATGAGAACTGCATATTTGAATACGCTTCTTCCCGGAGGCTGGAGGAAGTGACGGTCGGACTGTCCCTGTTGTGTTCATTGCCGACCGATGTGGTGGAACGGGCGTTGCTCGACAAGAATAAGGAAATCATCATGGTTTTGGCGAAAGCCCGTGACTTCTCGTGGGAGACCACAATGTCACTGCTGTTTCTTGGCGCTCCTGACCACCGAATTGCTGCACAAGACCTCGATGTTATGAGAAACGAGTTTTCTGTTCTCAAGGTCGAGACTTCGCAAAAGGTTCTGGAAATCTATCAGTCGCGCAGGAATGCCGCGGCCGCCGATTCCGGCCCGCGTCGGCTACCGCAGCTGCATGGATATTGACGCAAATCGGATTGCGGCCAACCACCTACTTCCGCTCCTGGCTCGTCTAGGACCTGCTGAGGCGACAACGTCCGCAATCTCATCGCCGTGCTCGTATTTTCGCTTCTCGGCTTAGCGATCGCGGCGGGCGTCATTTTTCATCTAACTCAGCTGGTGGATTAGTTCGACAAGCCGGAAAACGTCGGCGACTAACCAGAGGCGGGCAGACACGCTCTACCGGCAAATACACGGCATATGAATCAGCTTGAAGTAGAGTTTCTGATCGTCGTGCTGGTGTTTTTGCCGACTCGCCCTGATTGCCTGACATGTTTTGTTAGTACGGGTTGGGCTGTATCGGGCGGTGTCGAGCCGTTTGGGACAACAATCATGGCTACGGCAGGTTTGGATCTCGCCGCAGAGCTCGAAATCGCGGTAACGGGGTGTTCGCCGGAGCGGCGCAGCCTGATGCTGCTGAAGGTCACCAATCTGTTTCTTTCTGCCGCCAGCCATCTAAGCGAGCAACAAGTCCGCCTGTTCGACAATGTGCTTGCTGGCCTGATGAACTGCGTCGAAGCGAAGGCGTTGATGCGGCTCAGCGCATGTATTCTGGAAGCAAGCTCTGTTCCGGAAAAAGTCCTCCGTCAGCTCGCCAACCACGAAGACGGATCCGTTGCGGCGCCTGTGCTGTCGCGGTCTGATCATTTATCGGACCGCGATCTCGTCGCAGTTGCAGCCACGATGGGGCAGCAGCACCTGCGGGCGATCTCGGTCCGAAAAACGCTCGACGAAACGGTTACGGACGTCCTCCTCAAACGCGGCGATCCCAGAGTGTTCCACGCCATCGCTGGAAACCATGGAGCTCGTCTGTCTGATCTCGGCTTCAGGACTCTTGTTGCGAGAACCAAACGCGACAGCGTTCTGGCGGAAAAGCTCTGTATGCGGCAGGATATTCCGAAACAATTGCTGCAGCAGCTAACATCGAATTCGATCGCGGAAGTGCGATCGAAGCAAGCCAAGACAACACCTGCGGAAACGCATGAGAGCATCGGCGTAGCTGCCCTCAATGTCATTGCGCCTGCGGGTGCCAAGATTCCGAATCCGGTCGACTATGCGGAGGTCAAAAAGACTGTTCTCTCGCTGAATCGTACTGGCAAGCTCGATGACGTGGCAATCTGTCGGTTCGCGATGGATAATAGATACAGTTACGTCGTCGCCAGTCTTTCGCTGCTTTCAGACGTCACGATCGAAGAGATCGAGACATTGGTCGCCAGTGAAAACCTGGAGGGATTGATTGTGGCATGCCGAGCTTCAAGGCTCGACTGGTTGACGGCCGTTACGATTATCCAAAATCGCCCCGGGTTTTGTCTAGTTTCGAAGAAACGGCTCGACCAAGGGCAGCAAATATTCGAGTCTCTCGCGTTGTCATCCGCCCAATTGAGGGTTCGGTCCTGGGCGGCGACTTGTTCGGCAGCGAGGATCGGCCCGTCTGAGAAAAGCGGCGGACCGTCAGTTTAGCGAAGCTGGACGTTAAATTATTTGGGCGCCCAGCGTCGCCCTCGGCGACGGCAGAGAAATTGGTTTTAGAATGCGATTATTCGTTAGACGCCGGTTAGGTAGTTTTGTGTACGTTCATTGGTTGAAGATTGGAAGGAGCACATCAACTACGGCTTCCGACTTTAGACCTTGGCGGTCCGGGCTTCGATATGCTGGTGCATTTCCTCACCGATGAACCTACCAAGATACCGGCCGTTCGCGCGATGCTGGAGCCGGGGTATCGTATTGCTCCCCAAGTACTTGGAGCCGGTGATGCGCGCCTTGACCGGAACGGTGTGCTCATGATCGACGCCGACCTGCGTCAGGCCCACAGGGTCGATCAGATCAGGCTGGTCTTGCGGCAGCAGGGTTGCAGTCGCGATAGACTGTTTGTCGTCCAGAGCCACCTCCGCTCCATGGTTATGCAGGCCTATGCGCTTGGAGCGACTGCCGTCGCGTCGCGTCCCAGGGAAATCATATCCAACCTGGCGCAGATTCGGGTCGCGAGGGAGGCAGCCCAAGGCGACATCGTATTCGCATCAACCGAGACCATGGAGAGCGCAGCAGCCTTCGCGACCATGTTTTCGGCGGTACTGGGCGGCGAACCGGTGGACCTTTCGGATGCCGAGCACGCCACGTCGCAAATCATCAACAGCATCGCGCAAAACGGATTGACCGCGTGGCTAGACGACGTCCGCCGTTATCATGAAGGAACGTTCCAGCACTGTCTGCTGGTAACAGGAGTGGCAGTTGGCTTTGCGTTGGATA
>JBKQQE010000628.1:0-2745 GCA_052326245.1 Xanthobacteraceae bacterium
ACGCTCGGCGCCAGCCCGGCGCGGACAGTCAGGTTCCCGGTCGCGTTCGCGCTCGAGGACATGAATTCGGCCATCGAAATCCGCGGCGCGTCTTATGGCAGAATCCGCTTCGCGATCGATGCCGTGACAATACGACCGCGGACAGATCTATGATTCCCGCGCCGCTTTGGCACGGCCGTCGACGCGATGCGTGGCGGTTTCGATAGGAGACCCGGCTTGGCGACAGGGACCTATTTCCTGAAGATTCTGGAAGACCCGCTGGTCTATGTCATCAGTTCGGGATGGCTGCAGCAATCCGGGTTTCAGATGTGCGTGCGCGAGGCCGCCGGGCGGCCGTTCCATGTCCTGGTCAACACCGCCTGGCATGTGCCCTACATCGTTGCCGACCTCGCGCGCTTTCACCTGCAGGTGACGACGCGCCATCCCGGCGTCAGCGTGACGTTCCTGTGCCAGCGCGCGTCGGACGTGGCGCTGCTGCATGCGCGCGGGCTCGAGGCCCTGCACGTCCATCGCAATGCCCTGGTCGATGAGACCGTGTTTCGGCCCGACGCCACGGCGGAGAAGCGCTATGCGGCGGTTCACAATGCCAACCTCGCGCCGTTCAAGCGCCACGCGCTGGCGTGGAGCGTGCGCCGCATCGCGCTCATCACCTATGACGTGCACAATGACGGCAACACCGCCGAACTGCGGGGCTACGAGGATATCGCCTGGAGCAACATCGACGCCGACGGCCAGATGCGCTGGGCGGGAAACGACGAAATCGCCGAAGTCACGCGGCAGTCTCATTGCGGGTTGATCCTGTCGGCGCACGAAGGCGGCAACTTCGCCTCGGCCGAGTATCTGTTCTGCGGCGTGCCGGTGATCTCGACGCTGTCGCTTGGCGGCCGTCACGAAATGTTTGATCCGCGCTATGTCACCATCGTGCCGCCGGAGCGCGCCGCGGTCGCCGCCGCGGTCGCCGCCGCCAGCCGCGCGCCCGCCGAGGCGGAGGCGATTCACGCCCTGATGCTCGCCAAGGCCATCCCGCACCGGCTGCGCCTCCTCGACTGGCTGAGCAGGGTGAGCGGTCGCGACATGCGGACCGCTGCCAACCGCAACGCGTGGCTGCCGAGTTTTCGTCACAAGCTGCGACGCTTCATCCACGCCGACCCGCCGACCGGCACGACCCCGGCCGCCGCCGCGTCATTGTCCCCGGAGGCCGCGTCGTGAACACCGCCATCGTGATCGACCCGGGCCTCGCCGACGGCAACGGACATCATCGTGCCGTCGTGGTCGGCTGGGTCGAGGCGGCGCACGCCAGCGGCTTCGATACCCGCGTTCTCGGCAGCGTCAGGGGTACGTTGGACGCCATCGATATCATTCCGGTCGAGAAGGTTCTCAGCACCTGGCCCTACGCCGCGATCCCCCCGGAACGGCCGTCCGCCCAACGGCTGTTACGCGGCTTGCAACGGCGCTTTCGCGACGAGGTGGCGCGGCCGCTGCGCGAAGCCGACGCCGACGATATCCTGATCCTCGCGCACGCCACCCAGTTCGCGCTCAACGGCATCGCCGCCTGGGCGGCGGGCCGCGCGCCTGAACGTCGGCCGCGGCTCGCGGTCTGGCTGAACACGGCGCCGCAGCACGATGAATTCACCGCAGCTTGCGGCTCGACCGCGGCTCTCGCCGCCGCTTTCGACCGGCTCCGCGCCTTGTTCGGCGATCGCGCTACGTTCCTGGTCTCGGAGCCCGATTACGTCGAACGCTACCAGGATCTGCAGTGCGGTCCGTTCGAGTGGCTGCCGTTTCTCGCGCTGCGACGGGAGCTGCAGCCGGCCGCCCCGCGCGTAGCGGACGATCGGGTCCCGCACGTCGCCGTGGTCGGCCATTTCGGCCGGCGCAAGGGCGTGCAGTTCGTGGCCGAGATCATGCGCCGGATCGCCGCGCACGACATCGCCGTGCGCTGGACGATCGCCGGCAGCCTCTTCGAAACCGCCCCGCTCGACCTCGACGACCTCGCACGGGCGGCGAAAGCGCACGGCGACGCCGAGGTCGTTATCGAGCCGGAGGGGCTCGACGACTACGACGACCGGCTGCGCGCCGCCAACCTGGTGCTGCTGCCCTATTCGCCGGACCACTATGCTTTGCGCGGCTCGGGGGTTGCCCAGGAGGCCGAGTTGCTCGGCATTCCCTATGTGGCGCCGCGGGTAACCTTCAGCGAAGCGGCCGCGAAGGCCGGCGCGGCCCGCACCTTCGACGCCTGGACCGCGGACAGCATCGCCGCCACGCTCGCCGACGCGCTGCGCGATCTGCCGCAGCTGTCATGCAACGCCCGCAGCTTCGCGCAACAGCAGTCGGCCGCGGTGAAGGACGCGCGGCGGGACGTGCTGCTGCGGGTGTTCGGTTCGTCCGCCTCGCCGGCGATGCCGCCGCCGGCCGCCGGGGACCTGCCGCAGCCGGCGCTGCCCGGGGTCGACATCATCGTCACCCTGCACAACTATGCGCGCTTCCTGCGCCGCTGCCTGGCCTCCGTGACGCAGCAGACCTACCCCAACTGGCGCTGCGTCGTCGTCGACGACGGCTCGACGGATATCGACAACAACTCGCTGCGCGCGCTGGTCGCAAGCTTCGGCCCGCGCTTCAGCCTGGCCTCGCATGTTCTGGCCGAGGGACAGATCAGGGCGGTGGCGACCGGCCTGTCGCTGGGATCAAATCCGTTCGTGGTGATGCTCGACGCCGACGACCGCCTGGAGCCGCGCGCGCTCGATC
>JBKQQE010000629.1:0-6127 GCA_052326245.1 Xanthobacteraceae bacterium
TCGAGGAACCCGCTCACCTCAACGTCTGGAAGACCCGGCTCGCGGAGCGGGGGCTTCCGGTCGGGCCGTGGCTGCACGATCTCAAGCGGGCGGTGATCGAAAACCGGCCGGACGATTTTCCGGTTCGAATGAGGCCGGCCACGGCGAACGTCGGCGAGCACCGTGTGCCGCTCGGCCAGCTGCGTGACGTCCTGACCATCACGCCGGGGCAGAAGATCGGCTACGTCACCGACGTCGCCGACAGCGCCGACAATCGCAAGGCCATCGTCAAGCTGGTCGGCAACGCCGACCTGCTGTTCATCGAATCCACGTTCGCGAAAGTGGACGTGGCCCTGGCGCGTGAACGCGCCCATCTGACCACCGAGGGGGCCGGGCAGATCGCCCGCGAGGCGGGCGTGCGCCGGGTCGAACCGTTCCACTTCTCCAGCCGGTACACCGGCGAAGACGAGCGCATGCAGCAGGAAGTGCAGGCGGCTTTCGCCGGGCAACCGCCGCTGCAACAGGATCCCTGACGCAAACCCGGCGACGAGGCCGCTCAGATCTTCTTCGACACGCCGAGGAAGAAGCCGCGGCGCGGGCCGAATTGCGGCGCGAACACGCCGATGCCGCTGCCGCTCCGGATTTCATAGGCGTTGTCGAACAGGTTGACGACGTCGAAGCGGACCGTCAGCGGCTTGGGATCGTTGGGCAGCAGCATTTCCCGCTTGATGCCGACATTGACCTGGGCGTAGGCCGGCACCGAGCCGGTGTTGGCGTCGCCGCTGCGCAGCCCGCTGCCGTAGATCAGGTCGGCGCTGAGCTTGGTGCCGCACCAGGTTGCTTCCTCGAGCGAAGCCGGCCGGCCGCAGAACTGATAGGTCGCGCCCGCCGAGGCGGTGACGAACTGGTTGTGATCCGTATAGATCCAGTGGGTCTGGAGATACTGGTAGAGGGTCAAGCCGCCGAGGTCGGCGAGCGGCGTGCTGTTGTCGAACAGATACTGGTTCGAGACCACATCGGTCGCCTTCTGCTGCGCCACGGACAGGTTGCCATAGGCCTCGAAATAACCGCTCTTGAACTTGGCCTTGAATTCGATGCCCTCGTTGATGCCTTGCGCATAGTTGAACGCGCTCAGCACCAGGGCCTGGCCGAAATTGCCGTTGTCGATGAGGTCTTTGGCGATCTTGTAATAGACGTCGACGCCGAGATCGAGACTGGCGCAATCCTTGGCGCCGGACGTGCCGCACCAGAGGCTGAATTTCTGGTCGACGCCGGCATCGAAGTAGTGCGAGCGCTCCGGCAGCACCGGGTCGGCGGCCTGGCCGGCCGGAGCCGCGCCGGTGGTGTTGTTGAACAGGCCGATATTGGCAGGCGCCGCCTCCACCAGCACCGGCGGGGTGAAGTAGCGTGCATAGCCGGCATGGAAGGTAGTGTTCTCGAACGGCTTGTAGGTGAAACTCAGTCGCGGGCTAAGCTGGTTGGCGTCGACATATTGATACATCTGGTCGAAGCGCAAACCATAGTTCATGGTAAGCTGGTTGGTCAGCTTCCATTCGTCCTGGAGATAGACCCCCATCAGCACGCCCAGTTTCGAGACGTTGTTGGTAATCGTCTCTGGCGGACCATTGTTCGTGCCGTCGCATGGACAGGGCTCGACTACCGACGAATTGCCGACGAACGATTGCTCGCCGCTGACCGTGAAGCCGGTGCGAAGCGTGTGGGCCGGATTGACCTGATAAGAGGCGTCGCCCTGGATGCCGTTGGTATAGGTGTTGCGGGTGACCGTCGAGGCGATGCCGTTGATCAGGAGATCGCCGATCGGGTCCGGCGTGAACTGCAGGTGGTTGTAGCGGGTGAAATAGGACAATTGCCCGTTGAAGTCCTCGTAGGATTTCTGCACCGTCAGCACGCCAAATTGCGTGGTTTCAACCTGGTTTTCATTGAGCTGGGTGGAATTGAAACTGGTGATGCCGAATGGTGCCGGCGATACGCTCGACGAGATTGGCTGGCCGGGGACATTGGGAATCTGAAAGTTATTGGTTGAAGTTCCCGCGATCAGGCTGACCCGGGTGGTCGGGTCGACGAACGCGGACATATAGGCGAAGCCCTTCTCCTGCTGCGTGAAATCGTGAATCGCGTTGTACGCGGGCGTCGGATTTTCTATCCCCACCGTGTTCTGAAGATAGCGGCCGGTGAAGTAGTATTGGACACCGGCAAAGCAATCGGCGGAGGCCGGTGTCGCCTTGACGTAGCCTGGCGTGGTCGTCGTGGTCGTGGGGCAGGTGCTGCCGAACGTGCCGCCATATTCGATGCTCGGCGCGACAGTTCCATGGCTGCCGCCATACATGCTGACGCTGCCGCTGTTGTTGAAAAGGTCGGTGCGGGTCGTGATGTCGACGAGGCCGACGGTGCGCAACCCGTATTCGGCCGGCAGGGCGCCGGTGACGAGTGCGATGCTGCCGATGAAGCTGGTGTCGAAGATGCTGCCAAAGCCGGTGACGCCATCGGGCAGCAAGATCCCGTTGATACGGAACTGGACGTTGGCGTGATCGTTGCGGACATGCAGCAAGCCGCTGGCTGCCGAATCCTGCGAAACGCCGGGGGCCTGCAGCAGCACTTGCTCGACGGTGGCATTGGTGCCCTGGGGGAGATCCTGGATGGTGTCGTGGCTGATCGTCGAAGAGGCGGTGCCGATCGTCGTGAAGATATTGCCGCGGGCCTGATCGAAGGCAATGCCTTTGGCGGTGAGCTGAGCGGCCCGCGAGGCCTGCGTCGACGGCGCCGCTGTCGCTATCGCCGTCGCCGAAGATGCGGATTGCCTTGCGGCTTGCTTCGGCTTCGGCTTTGGCGCGCCGGGCGCCTGTTTCGGCGCCTCGATGACGACTTGTGGAAGTGTGCTCTGCGCGCTTGCAGTGCCGCCAAGGCCCACGAGCAGCGCGGTGCCGCCGATGAAGTACGCGCAACGCGCGCGATGACTGCGAATAGACATGATGCCCGTCCAAAAGGTTGTGCGAAATGCGCCGGCAGCCGACCTGTCGCGCGGTGTCGCGCCAGGTCGAGCTTCGGCAGTTCAAGGCGCGGAAATGCCGAAGCAACCCGTCGCGTCGTGTGGAAAGATGCTGGTCTCAGCTCTGCATGCTTCGCCGGCGCGCGATGACGAAGGCCGGCGGTAACCCCGGGTCAGGCGCGCGGCGGCGCGCGTGACTGGAACGGGGTGCGGCGCGCGTCAAAGACGCTGCTGATGACGGCTACAGGAGAACGATCGATCCGATCGAAGTCGGCCGGCGAGGGCAGTTGCGGCGCATCGGGAACCGACGTGCTCGACGCAACGGCGATCGAGGCGCAGATCGCACAGTATTCGTCCGCGTCGCCGGGCAGCTGGGCGGGAAGCGGGCGGGAAAGTTCCGTGCCGGCCGCGCGGGCAGCAACGGGGCGAACCGAACCGTCGGCATGAAAATGCCCGAACGCCAGCGCGATCTGCAGCACCAGGGCCGTCAGCGCCAGATAACTGCCGATTCGCCGAAGCATCAGAGCCATTGCGCGTCCCGCTGGGTAACCACACGACGCCTACTGCCTGTTTTGTCGTGCGTTGTTTTAGCTTAATGTTATAGTGTAACGCTTGGCAATAGAGAACATGGCGACAACTGGGCGTCTCTCCATGGCAGCGGCCTTGCAATCAGCAGCGTAGCAGTTGCGGCAGATCAATTCAGATCGTCGCGTTTAGCGCGATTTTTTTGATATTAAGCGTGCGTTCTTGCTTCGGCCCGCAATCTTCTGCGCTGAGGACTGCATGTCTGAACCTAAAAGGCTGCTCGCCAACACCGGAAATTCCCGGGACGGTGGCCCGCTCAGGCGCGGTGTTGCTGCGGTCCTTTGTCTTCTGCTTGCAATCACCGCGCTCAGCCGTGCGGTCGAGCCGGCGACGGCGCAGACCGAGTTTCCGTCGCGGGAAATCACGCTGATCGTGCCGTTTGCCGCGGGCGGGCCCACCGATACCATTGCCCGCATCGTCAGCGAGCGCATGGCCAAGACGCTCGGCCAGCAGATCATCGTCGAGAACGTGACCGGGTCGGGCGGCGCCACCGCTGCGATCCGCGCCAAACGCTCCGCGCCGAACGGCTACACCATCATCATGGGCCACATGGGCACCCATGCGGCCGCGGCCGCGTTCAACCCGAACCTCGCCTACAGCCCCTCCGAGGATTTCGAACCGATCGGGCTCGCCTCGAGCACGCCGGTACTCATTATTGCGCGACGGGATTTTCCGGCGAGCAGCCTCAAGGAATTCATCGCCTATGCGCATGCCCGGACGGCTCCGCTGAAGATGGCGCATGCCGGCGTGGGATCGGTCTCGTTCATGACCTGCCATTTCTTCAACGCGCTCGCGGGTATTGAACCCGTCATGGTGGCGTCCCAGGGCACGGCGCCCGCCATGAACGAACTTCTTGCGGGCCGCGTCGACTATATGTGCGACCAGGTCGTCAGCGCCGCGCCTCAAATTCAGCGCGGCACGGTGAAGGCTTTCGCGGTGGGCACGCCGGCGCGAAATCCGGCGCTGCCCGATGTTCCGACCGCGGCGGAAGCCGGACTCCCGCAATTTCAGGTGTCGGCGTGGAATGCGCTGTTCGCACCCAGGACGACGCCGCAGGTCATCGTCGCGAGACTCAATGCGGCGCTGGTCGAAGCGCTCGACGATGCGGGCGTGCGCGAACAGCTGCTTGCGCTGGGAAGCGAGATTCCCGACCGCGATGCAAGGTCGCCACAAGCGCTCGCCAGGCTGGTCGCGGATGAAACCGCCAAATGGTCCCGGCTGATCAAGGCCGGAAACCCCGCTCGATAGCGGAACGTATGACGTCGATCCTGAAAAGCCCGGCTCGCGCGCGGTAGCTCGACACCCGTCGCCAGTGAGTTTCAGTCCCGGTTAACCGTTTGCTCATGATTACGACGTCGTTTTCCGTCGTTACAAGCCCCTTAAACCCGCCAGCATAATCTCGAGCATTGCCGGGCAAGGCGATGATCCATGCGGGGATTCGCCTGCGCCGCAATCTTGTTCGTAACGCAAAGCGCGCGGATCGAGAGCGCGCCACCAGGGTCGATGCGGTGACAACGGGGAGCTTATTCAGACGGCTGTCGAGAGCGCGGGGCGCATCGCTGATCGGCGCGTGCGTGCTGATCGCCGCGATCTTCGGCGCCAACGAGCTGTTCCTGAGAAAGCTGCGCGACGACACACTGGAGACGACGGCGGTCAACCTGAAGAGCCAGGTGACGGTGCTTGCCTCCGAGGTCGACCGTTCCCTGAAGCGGCTCGACCTGACGCTTTCGTCATTGTCGAACCATATCGCGGGTCTCGGCGTCAATGACGGCGGGTCGTTGCGCGAGAAGATGAGCAGCAAGGAATTCCATCAGTTCCTCAAGGACCAGTGGGCCGGCCTGACGCGGGTCGAGTCGATCGTGCTGGCCAGCGATCAGGGCAAGGTCGTCAATTTCTCCCGTTCATGGCCCGTTCCAGACATTGATGTCTCCAACCGCGACGACTTCCAGGCCCTGAAAAGCGACCCCTCGCTGGAGACATTCGTCAGCGAGCCCGCGCCCAACAAGGCGACCGGGACCTGGACGGCGCATCTGGCACGGCGCCTCAACTCGCCCGACGGCGACTTCATCGGCATGATCTTCGGCTCGATCGCGCTCGAAAGCTATGCAAGCTACTTCAAGACGGTGGCGCTGCAGGAGGGAAGCTCGATCGTCCTGCTGCGCAGCGACGGGATGCTTCTTGCCCGATATCCCTGGAGCGGCCTGGTCGGACAGAAGATGCCGCTGCACAATATCCTGCAATCGACGACCCCGTCGGCTATTCAGGCCAACAGCCCGATCGACGACCAGCAGCGGATCGTGGCATCGATCAAGCTCGCCAATTTCCCGATCTCGATTCTCGCCAGCCAGACCGAGGCGGCGGCGCTGCGCAACTGGCGAAGCTTCGCGGTGCTGTCCTATTCGCTGGCCGCCGGCAGCTCGTTGCTGCTGATCCTCGTTCTCGTGCTGCTGACGCAGCGATGGCGCAAGCAGGAGCTTCTCAGCGAAAAACTCTCCGTGCAGAATCTCCGCTTCGACGCTGCCCTGCGCCACATGTCGCAGGGGCTGTGCCTGTTCT
>JBKQQE010000630.1:0-15640 GCA_052326245.1 Xanthobacteraceae bacterium
GGCTTCGCCCCGATCATCGCGACCGCGCTGGCCGGCTATTTCGGCGGCACCACCGGGGTCTCGGTCATGATGATCGGCCTGGCGGCGATCACGCTCGCCGCCGCGCTGGCGGCCCGCGAAACCAGGGATGACGCGCTGATGGCGTGACGGACGGGGTCCATGCTGTTTGGCATCTTCATCTATGACGGCGTCGAGCCGATCGATCTCGCCACTTTCGGCGTGCTGTCGATGGCGCGCCGGGTCGCCCCGCGAATCCGCATCTGCACCATCGCGCCGAAATCCGGCCTGGTGCGGCTGGCGAACGGGCTCACCGTCGTCGCCGACTACGGCATCGACGACGCGCCCGCCTGCGACACCGTGATCGTCACCGGCGGACCGGGCTGGACCGCGCAGGCGCGGTCCGAAGCCACGCTCGCCTATGTCCGCAGGCTTCACGCCGGCAACGCCGTCGCCTCGGTCTGCACCGGCGCCATGATTCTGGCGGCGAGCGGGATCCTGGACGGCCTGCCGGCGACGACCAAGCGGCATGTGGTGCCGCCGGAGGATTCGCCGCTCGAGACCCTGCGCGGCGCGTACCCGCGGATCGATGTCCGCGAGGAACTGCTGGTCGATGCCGGCGCCGTCGTCACCGGTGGCGGCGTTTCGCTGTGCATCGACACCACGTTATATTTGATCGCAAAGAAGCTCGGAGGGGATGTCGCCGGTGAGACCGCGCGCATCCTCGAATACGAGCGCGCGCGCGCGGCCAACCTGCGCGATTTCGGGGAGTAGCGCCCGGTCCAGGGTCGGATTTTCCCGGGGGCCGCGCCCCTGCGCCGAGCGCCGGCCAGCCAGCTTCGCGCCGGGACTTGCGCGGACGATCGTTCCGCCGGAAGATCAATGGCGCGGTGATGCGATCTTCATTCGGAGTCCGGCGCCATGTCCCTTTCCCTCGACCTCGACCCGCCATCGACGGTTGCCCTGACCCCCGGGCACACCCGGCTGCATCGCGAGATCAGCAACGAGCTTGCCGACCGCGGCTTCTTCACCGCCGTAAGCGACGACCTGATCGCCTGGGCCCGCACCGGCTCGCTCTATCCGATGCTGTTCGGGCTCGCCTGCTGCGGCGTCGAGATGATGCAGGTGATCACGCCGCGCTACGACGTCGAGCGCTTCGGCGCCGCGCCGCGCGGCTCGCCGCGGCAGTCGGACCTGATGATCGTCGCCGGCACGCTCACCAACAAGATGGCGCCGGCGCTGCGCAAGGTCTACGACCAGATGCCGGAGCCGCGCTACGTCATCTCCATGGGCTCCTGCGCCAATGGCGGCGGCTACTACCACTATTCCTATTCGGTGGTGCGTGGCTGCGACCGCGTGGTGCCGGTCGACATCTATGTGCCGGGCTGCCCGCCGAGCGCGGAAGCGCTGCTCTACGGCATCCTGCTGCTGCAGAAGAAGATCCGGCGCACCGGCACCATCGAGCGGTGAGGGGAGCGCGCGACTACTCAGCCGCCTCAGCCGTCTGGGCCGGGCGGCGCAGCGGGTTAGGGAGCGCGAACGGCCGGCGTTCCGCCGAACACATGGCGCATTCCGGTTCGTCCTCGCGCGCCAGGAAGGCATCGAGCTCCGCGTCGGTGCAGTCGGGTGCCAGCGGTTGATAGGCGAGATAGGGCCGCCATTGCTCCGAGAGGCGGAATTTCGCATCCTGCATTCCGAGGTAAGCGAGCGGCGCGCATATCCACAGCTTGCCTTCGTGCAGCTGCTTGCAGCTCTTCGCGGGACAGATCTGCCAGCTTCGCCGCGGTTCTCCGTCCTCGAACGGCAGCATGGTGTCGCCGAAGCCGCGATAGCGCCGCGTCCAGTTGGTATGCGAATTCCAGAATTCGACGTTCAATCCGTGATCGCGCCGCCAGCTCTCGATCCGTGCCAGAGCCGGCGCAATGCGTTCGCGATAGTCTGGCGCGTCGTGGTGGATCGACATGGCGAGATAGCTGTTGCCGATGCCGGCCAGCGTGCGGCCGAGATCGGGGTGGCGGTCGAGAAAGAAGCCGTTGGTGATGAGCCGGATCCGCGCCCGCCCGAAATAGCTGCGCGTCATCTCGATCAGCTCGCATAGCTGCGGGTTGATGGTGGGCTCCCCGCCAAGGATGCTGAACTCGGTGATATCGAGCCGGCGGCTCCACGGCGCCATCCACTCTGCTGCCGTTGCCGGGGCGAGATCGCCCTTGTGGGCGTGATTGGAGTAGTGCGAGCAGCTTTCGCAGGCGAGGTTGCAGGCGTGCGAGACGTGCAGTTCCACCAGACCGACGCGGCGTCGGCGGTCGAACCCGAACATCCTCGCAAGCGAACCGATCACGTTCCCCTCTCTTTCAATAAAGACCATGCTCCCTGCGCGGTAGGCTCTGCATATCATAGCCTTTACACGATACCCGGGCGGCTGGCGAGCGGCCGGTCCGTCGCCGCCTGTTCGCGCATCACCACGCCGCCGGCGATGCCGACCGCGAGCACATAGATCCAGCCCTCGTAGAAATCGAACAGATGCGAGTTGAACAGCGATCCGATGATGTTCTGCGCCACGGCGAGCAGGCCGAACAGCGCGGCGAAGCCCGGCCCCCTGAACAGCGCCAGGTGCGCCACCCACATCGCCCACAGCAGCACGCAGCCGACGAGGCCCCATTGCAGCGCCACCGCGAGCGTCTGGTTGTGCGGGTTGTAGGTCACCAGCGCGTCGAGGTCGGTCTTGCCCTCAGCGTCGCGCACGAACAGCATCCGGGTCGAGCCGGTGCCGTGGCCCAGCCACGGCGCGGTGCGGGCGAAGGCCAGCGACTTCTCCCAGTATTCGAGCCGCATCGCCGCCGAGGCGGGGCCGTCGGGGCCGACCGGCGCGCCGAATGTCGCGGTCTCGGTGAAGACGCGCGCGACCTTGGCCTGCAGGTTGGGGGAGGCCGCCCACGCCGCCAGCGCCAGCACGCCAAGCCAGGCCGCCGCGGCGGCGAAGCGCCTTCCGTCGAACTGGCGGCCAAGCCACAGCAGCAGCATCACCGGCAGATACACCAGCGCCGTGCGCGCCACGTTGACGAAGGCGAGATTGAGCACGAACGCCAGCGCCAGCGCCCCGAGCGAAAGCGCAAGCGGCCGGCGGTCGCGCCGCGCCGCCTCGATCGCCAGCGCCAGTAGCGCCACGGCGCTGAGCGCGAAGCCCTGGCTCTGGTCGATGTAGTTCTTCACGGCCACCCCGGGCTGGTCCGGCTTGTACACCAGGGCGAATTCGGGCAGCGCGTAGACGCCGTAGGAATAGGCCAGCAGCACCGCGTTGGAGGCGACGAAGGCCACCAACACCCAGGCGGCGCGGCGCGAGTCCTGGAAATGGGCAAACAACAGCCCGATCATGGTCAGCTTGTAGACCTGGCCGATGGCGCGCACCTTGTCGTGCGTCGGCACGCCGTGCGCCCAGGCGGTGCCGATCAGCGCCAGCACGAACAGCGCCAGCGCGAGTGCACTGGCCGGCCGTGCGAGGGTCTTGGGCCACATCGACAGCGGTACGGTCACGAGCAGCAGCGCGAAACAGGCGACGAGGGCGCCGAGTGCGCCCGCGGTGGTCCACGGCAATATCGCCGCCAGCAGCACCAGCGCGACATCGACCGCCCGCACCCGGGCGTTGCGCGCGCGGGCGGCGTCGCTGCCGCCGAACGTCGTCAGCGCCAGGCGCAGTTCGACGCCGAGCCAGGCCAGTGGAGTGGATTTGACATTCGATTCAGTCATGCCGCGAGCTCTCCAAGCGAATGTCAAATCCAAAACTCCACTGGAAACTTTTACTTGCTAGTGGTCCGGCGATTCTAACATTCGCAATAGGAACGCGCTGCGATTGTATGCGAATGTTAGAATCGGACCACTAGCGCGCGCCATATCCGGGTCATGATCGCGTCACCGCTGCCGCGCGGTCGCCGCGGGCGAGGTGATGCTCGCCAGCAGCACCGCGAGAATGCCGGTCAGGAAGATGCCGTCGAAGGTGCCGGCGCCGCCGATCGAGGCGATCGGCGCGCCGAGACCCTGGATCTTGTCCAGGTTCATGAGGTCCGCGCCGATCAGGGTGCCGAGCGACCCGCCGATATAGGCGATCTGCGGCGCGTTGACGCGCGAGATCATCAGCGCGGTGATCGCCGTGATCAGCGCCGGCGCGAACACCGGCACGGCGATGCCCAGCCCCGGCACCGGGTTGGCCAGCGCGTGGATGACCACGGCGACGACCACGGTGGCGATCAGCGCGCCGAACCAGACCCCGGTGCGCAGCAGCAGGTAGGCCGACATCAGCACCGGAATCACCGCGCCGCCGACATTGACGGCGAGCACCGTTCCCGACCATTGCGCCACGTGCGGCACCACGTAGTCCATGCCGAAGAAATGCACGATCTGTCCGGACACGTTGTGTCCGGGAATCACCGCCACCGGAATGTTGAAGTAGCTGCCGACCAGCGAGCCGACCAGCAGCAGGATCGCCCCGCGCGACGACAGGCCGAGCCGCATATAGGCGTAGCGCAGCGCGTTGAGCTGGATCAGGATCAGGAGCGCCGCGAGGGTGACCACGAGAACGGCGAACAGCGCCGGCGTGAGCGGAAGATAGTGGGTCTGGCTCACTTGCATCTGGCGTGGACCTTCGGGGCAGGCGTTGCTCGGTTGCGCATGGCGGCAAGCAATCCAGGCGACGGCGCGGAAATGCGCCGTAGAATGATCAATTTGGGCGCGCAATCAAGCCGGCCGCGCGGAATTTCCACTCTGCCCGCGCGCGGCGGTATATGGCGGGTTCGTGTCAGAGCTCGCGCGGGCTTCGCCGCGCGGTTGGCGCTCTGGACAGGCTGGCGGGCCTGGGGGAGACTATGCTCGCGAGGCGGTGCATCGGAGCGGGCATGGAAGTTGGGGATTGGCTTCGAAGTCTCGGCCTGGGTCACTACGAGGCGGCCTTTCGCGACAACGCCATCGACGTCGACGTCCTCCCCGAACTGACCGAGAGCGATCTCGGCCAGCTTGGCGTTCGCCTGGGAGACCGCAAGCGTCTGCTCAAGGCGATCGCCGCGCTCGGTCTGCCGGGCGCCGCAACAGAACCGGCGAGCCCCGCGGCGCCGCCGCCCAGAGACACCGCCGAGCGCCGCCAGCTCACCGTGATGTTCTGCGACCTGGTGGGCTCGACCGCGATGTCGGCGCGGCTCGATCCCGAAGACATGCGCGAGGTCATCCGTGCCTACCAGGACGCCTGTTCGGGGGCGGTGGCGCGCTACGACGGCTTCGTTGCGAAATTCATGGGCGACGGCGTGCTGGCCTATTTCGGCTTCCCGCGCGCGCACGAGGAGGACGCCGAACGCGCGGTGCGCGCCGCGCTGGACATCCTGAACGTGGTCGCGAAGCTCGACACCGCGGCCGGGACCGCGCTGCAGGTCCGCGTCGGGATCGCGACCGGCATCGTGGTGGTCGGCGACCTGGTCGGTCAAGGTTCCGCCCAGGAGCAGGCCGTCGTCGGCGATACGCCCAATCTGGCGGCGCGGTTGCAGGCGCTCGCCGAGCCGGGCAGTGCCTTGATCGCGGAAGGGACGCGCCGGCTGCTGGGCGGGACGTTCGAGCTGGAGGAATTGGGACCTCGGAACCTCAAGGGCTTCGACGCCCCGGTTCCGGCGTGGGCGGTGGTGCGCGAATCCGAAAGTGTCAGCCGCTTCGAGGCATCGCGGTGGCGCGGGCTGACGCCTCTGGTCGGCCGCGAGCACGAGATCGCCCTGCTGCTCGACCGCTGGCACAATGCCACCGCGGGCGAAGGCCAGGTCGCGCTGCTCTCCGGCGAGGCGGGGATCGGCAAGTCGCGCGTGCTCGCGGCCCTGGGCGACAGCATCGGCGCCGCGCCGCATCTGACGGTGCGCTACCAATGCTCTCCGCATCACGCCAACGATGCGTTCTATCCGATTTCCAGCCAGATCTGGCAGGCCGCGGGTTTCGCGCATGGCGAGCCGGCCGCGGCGCGGCTCGATAAACTGGAGGCGCTGGCCGCGCGTTCGGGGGTGAACCCGGGCGACGCCGCGCCGCTGCTCGCGGCACTGCTGTCGATCCCCGTCGACGGGCGCTATCCGCCGCTTGAACTGCCGCCGAGCGAGCAGAAGGAGAGAACGATCGCGGTGCTGATCGCGCTGCTGGTGGGATTGACCAGGGAGGCCCCGGTGCTCGCGCTGCTGGAGGACGCGCACTGGATCGACCCGACCTCGCTGGACGTGTTCAGCCGGATCGTCGACAGGCTGCCCGGACTGCGCGCGCTGCTGGTGGTCACGTTCCGGCCCGCGTTTGCCGCGCCGTGGGTCGGCCGCGGTCATGTGGCGTCGCTGCCGTTGGGCCGCATCGGTCGCCGCCAGGCGGTGGCCCTGGTTGACCGCGTCACGGGCGGCCGGGCGCTGCCGCAGGAAGTGCTCGAGCAGATCCTCGCCAAGACCGACGGCGTGCCGCTGTTCGTGGAGGAACTGACCAAGGCCGTGCTCGAGTCGGGCCTGCTGCGCGAAGAGGGTGGTTCGTACGCGCTGGCCGCGGCATTCACGCCGCTGGCGATCCCCTCGACCTTGCAGGATTCGTTGATGGCGCGCCTCGACCGTCTTGCCCCGGTCAAGGAGATCGCGCAGATCGGTTCGGCGATCGGAAGGGAGTTCTCCTATCTGCTGCTGGAGGCGGTCTCGCCGATCAAGGGGCCGGCGCTGCAGGACGCGCTCGATCAGCTTGTGGCGGCCGAACTGATCCACCGGCGCGGCGCGCCGCCGCAGGCGAGCTATGTTTTCAAGCACGCGCTGGTGCAGGACACGGCCTATGCCTCGCTGCTGCGCAGCCGGCGGCAGCGCATCCATGCCGACATCGCCCGCGCGCTGGAGCAGGGATTGTCCGACCAGATCGAAGCCGCGCCGGCGATCATCGCTCACCATTACACCGAGGCCGGGCTCAACGAGCAGGCCGCGCACGGCTGGCTGAAGGCCGCGGAACTAGCGCTCTCACGCTCGGCGGCGCTGGAGGCAAGCCGCTACGCCGACGCCGGGCTGGCACTGCTTCCGCTGCTGACCGACAACCCGGATCGACAGGCTCTGGAGCTGGCGTTGCTGGTTGCCCAGGCCAACGCGCTGTTTCCGCTGAAGGGATATGCAGCGCCCGCAACCACCGCGGCCCTGACGGCGGCCAAGCGGCTGCTCGATGCCGGCGTCGGCACCGATTTGCAGCGGTTTTCGGTGCTCTTCAGCCTATGCTCCGCGAACTACGTCGCGGCGCGGATGCAGCCCGCGCTGGTGCTGGCGCGCGAAATCGTGGCCGTCGCCGCGCGCCACGACGATCCGATCTATCGGCTCGTCGGCTACCGCCAGCTCGCCACGGTGCAGCTCTACATGGGCCAGTTCCGGGAAGCCCTTGAAGGCCTGCTAACGGCCGAGCAGTACCGGGACCCGGCTCGGCAAAAGCCGCTCAGCTACCGGTTCGCGGTCGATCCCGGCCTTGCCGTGCTCAGCTTCAAGACGTGGATGCTGCTGTTCCTCGGTTTCCCGGAGCAGGCGGCGCGGATCCGGGCGCAGGTGCAGGCGGAGCTGCCCGGCCACGGCCATGCGCCGACCGTGGCGATGTGCAATTTCTTCGCGGTGGCCTGGCCCGAGCTGATGTTCGGGGATCGTGATGTGGCCGAACGCCAGTGCGCCGAACTGGTCGCGTTCTGCATGGAAAGCAAGGTCGAGCATTTCAGGCTGTTGTCCGCGATCATCCATGGTTGCGCCGTGGCCGCGCGCCGGCCGACGCCAGAGAACATCGCGGCAGTCCGTGCGGCCATCGACGCCAGGCTGCGGTCCGGCTCGTCGACGATGGATTCGTCTTTCAGGTGGCAGTTCGCCGAGGTTCTGCTGGTGGCGGGGGACTTCACGGGTGCGGAAGCGCAGCTGCAGGAAGCCCTCGCCTTTGTCGAGCAGACCGGCGAGCGATTCTGGCTGTCCGAACTGCACCGCCTCGACGGCCTGATCGCGCGCGGCAAGCCCGGGCCGGACCATGCGCGCGCGGAAGCGAGCTTTCGGCAGGCGATCGACGTCGCCCGCGGCCAGGGCGCCCGCATGCTCGAACTGCGCGCCGCGACCGACCTCGTTCGGTTGTGGCGCGACACCGGTGCGGCCAACGATCCCCGCCCGCTGCTGGAGCCAATTCTTGCTGCGATCGAGGGCGGCGAGACCCTGCGGGATGTTCGCGACGCGCGGGCCCTGCTCGCTGGCGTGGCCTGATCGCCATGGCGATACGTCAATCGGCGCCGGGCCGCGCGCTCGACAGTCGGCATCTTCGTTCCGCGTTTATTGGTCCGGTATCCTCCCTAACCGCTCGGCCTCGGCGAGATCGTCGGGCGTATTGACGTTGAAGAACGGATCGAGGGGGTGGTCCGGCCAGCCGGCGATCGCCACGACGAGGCGATCGGTGAATCGATGGATGGCGCGGCAGTGTTCGTCGACCAGCGCGTGGCGCAGTTGGTCGCGCAGGCCGACGCTCCACAGCGCGATGGCGTGATGGACCCGCTCGCCCGAGGCCGCGACCGCGACCGCCGCGTCGTTTTCCGCGCGCGCGTGCGAAAGCCGCGTCACCAGGTCGTGCGGCAGGAACGGACAGTCGCCGGCGACGCTCAGCATGAAACGCGCGGCGGGCCGGTTGGCCGCGGCCCAGTCGAGACCGGCGAGGATGCCGGCGAGCGGACCGGCGAAGCCCTCGATGGCGTCGGCAATCACCGGCAGACGGAACTCTACGAACCGCGCCGCCTCGCCGTGGGCGTTGATGACCAGGCCGTCGCATTGGGGGGCGAGGCGCTCGATCACGTGACCGAGCAGCGGGCGGTCCGCGAGGCTGCGCATCGGCTTGTCGCCGCCGCCCATGCGCTGCGCGCGGCCGCCGGCAAGGATCACGCCGGGGACGGGGGGAGAGCTGCTCATGCCGATTCAAATAGCCCAGCCGGACGGCTTTGCAATCGCATTCCCTGCCGGGAATGCCATAAATAGCGAATCCGCGACGGCGCGATCCGCGTGCCTGAGCGATTTCCGCGGGAGCCGGGTGATGTCCAGCACGTCTTCGCGACCGATCCCGCGGCCTCGCGGGGCGAACCCGGCCGGCGATCTCCTGCGCGGCTGGCGGGTGCGCCGCGCCATGAGCCAGGCCGCGCTCGCGTTCGAGGCCGGGATCTCGGCGCGACACTTGAGCTATGTCGAGACCGGCAAGGCCGCGTGCAGCCGCGCCACGCTGCTGCAACTCGCCGCCGCGCTCGACCTGTCGCTGCGCGACCGCAACGCACTGCTGGAGGCCGGCGGATTTGCGCGCCAGTACGGCGAGCGCGAGCTGTCGGCGCCGGAACTAGCCGACGCAAGGCGGGCCATCGACCTGCTGCTGCGCCGGCACGAGCCGTTTCCCGCCATCGTCACCGACCGCCGCTGGAACGTGGTCGACGCCAACGGCGCCGCCCGCCGCGTCATCGCCCACTTCCTCGGCGCCGAACGGCTGGTCCGGCCGCTCAACCACATGCGGCTGTTTCTTGCCCCCGACGAGTTGCGCCCGTTCGTCGAAGACTGGCCGCGGCTCGCTGGCGCACTGATGATGCGCGCGCGGCACGAAGCGATGGCGGCACCGCTCGACGCGCCATTGCAGGCGACCTGGCGCGAGCTCAGCCGGCTTCCGGATCTGCCGACCGTTGCCATCACCGACAGCGCCGCGCCCGGACCGCTGTGCGAGATCCGGTTGCGCTCGCCGACGCTGCCGATCGGCCTGATCGGCGCGGTGCTGACGCTGGGCACGCCGCAGGACGTCACGCTGCAGGAGTTGCGGGTCGAGATCTTCATGCCGGCGGATGCCGCCTCCGAAGCCGCGCTGACGGCGCTTGCCGTCAACGTGCCGGATCCGCGGCCGGCGTGATGCGGCGTCCTACGACGCCTGGCGCCGTTCGAACATGATGGTCTGCAGCACCTCGGCGAACGCGCCGTGGCGATCCGACAGCGTCGCCCGGGTCAGCCCGGCGCCGCGCTCGCCGACCGTGGTCGCGGCGCGCACCAGAATCCACTGCTCCCGCGGCGGCCGGAACAAATGCAGGCTGATTTCCGGGTTGACGAACGACCACTCGCGCATGTCGACGATCTGTCCGACGCCGCTGGCGAAATCGGCGGCCTGCACTGCCTGGATCAGCGCCGAGTTGGCCTCGCCCTCCAGCAGCGGAACGTCGAGGCGCATCCACGCCGCCGCCGGTCCGGCCCGCTCCAGCGCGCCCTCGATCAGGCTCACCGAGACGTGCTGGAAATAGCGGCTCCATTTTTGGGCGAAGGCGGGCGGCGGCGTGCCGTCGTCCGGGCCGGGCTCGGCCTGCGTTCCGGCCGCGGCCGGGTCGGCCGGGGTCGCGCCGCCGTCGGCGGCGAGCAGCGCCGTGCAGCGTCCGATCTCGACGTCGCCGTCGCACAGCCGCACCAGCAGGGTCTTGGCCTTGCGCCCGTCGCGCAACAGCTCGCTCGCGATGGTGAAGGCATGCAGTTCGGCCGGGCGCCACAGGTCGAAGGTCAGGCGGCGGACGGCGAAACCGGTCTGCCGCGCGATCGCCTCGACCTCGCGCGCCATCAGCGCGGTGGTGGCGCTGCCTTGCAGCATCGATGGCGACCACGGACCGCCGGCGGCTTCGGTGGCGCGAAAGGATTGTCCGTCGCGAAGGAACATGGCGGTCATGGCGGCGCTCCTGTATGCAGGGTCGCGTGTTGGTAGCCAGCACGGCTGCGGCCGGCAATAACCTCCGAGGTCATGGTCTGGAGCAGCGCGATTGGAGGCGTCAGGCATGAAGGTCATCGGACTGGCGGGCTGGAGCGGCGCGGGCAAGACCACGCTGCTGGCGCGGCTGATCCCGCATCTGATCGGGCAGGGGCTGCGGGTCTCCACCGTGAAGCACGCCCATCACGGTTTCGATGTCGACACCCCCGGCAAGGATTCCTGGATGCACCGCGAGGCCGGCGCCAGCGAGGTGCTGGTGGTCTCGAACCGGCGCTGGGCGCTGATGGCCGAATTGCGCGGCGCCGACGAGCCGCCGCTCGCCGAGCTCATCGGCAAACTGTCGCCGGTCGATCTCGTCATCGTCGAAGGCTTCAAGACTTCGCCGCTCCGCAAGATCGAGGTGCATCGCGCCGCCAACGCCAAGCCGCTGCTGTTTCCGGGCCACGCCAGCATCGCCGCCATCGCCACCGACGCCGTGCTCGACACCGCGCTGCCGGTGGTCGGGCTAGAGGATATCGCCGCGATCGCGGCGCTGGTCATGCGCCTGGCGCTGCCGGTCGCCGCCGTGACCAGTGGGCCCGCGGCGGAGCCGGGGAACTGACGCGGCGGCTAACCCTGAGTTTAATTGCCCGCCCCGGGGGGATGTGACAGTGTCGAATCCATGCCGACCGCCCCCGCCCTGACGCCGTGCCGCTTGCCGCCGCCGCAGGCAACGTGCCTGGAACTTGCTCCCAAAAAAATATGAAAAGTTATCATTTTAATCTTAAACTATCTCGCGGGCTCGGCTATGCTTGGGCATTCCGCCTCGCCAGCTAGGTCGAGGCAGGCGTCGAGGCAAGGGTCGTGGCGAGGGTCAACGCGATGGGCTGCGCATGAGGCCGCTGACAGTGCAAACCAGCGATCGGCCGCGATCGGCACCGGCCGCGGCGCCGCAACCGGCACCGCCGATGATCGCCATCAGTGGCGTGTCGCAGACCTTCAAGACCGCCGGCCGCAAGGAGCATCTGGCGATCGCCGACATCGATCTCGAGATCGCCGACGGCGCCTTCGTCTCCATTCTCGGGCCTTCGGGCTGCGGCAAGTCGACCCTTCTCTATATCGTCGGCGGCTTCGTGGCGCCGACCGAAGGCACCGTGAAGGTGAAGGACAGACTGATCACCGGGCCCGGCCCCGACCGCGGTCCGGTGTTCCAGGAATTCGCGCTGTTCCCCTGGAAGACCGTGCTCGGCAACGTCATCTACGGGCTGCGCCAGCAGGGCGTGGCGCGCGCCGAGGCCGAGGAGCGCGGCCACAAGCTGCTCGCCATGGTCGGGCTCAAGGGCTACGAGGCGTTCTACCCCAAGGAACTGTCGGGCGGCATGAAGCAGCGCGTGGCGATCGCCCGCACGCTCGCCTACAATCCCGCGGTGCTTTTGATGGACGAGCCGTTCGGTGCGCTCGACGCCCACACCCGCACCCGGCTGCAGAACGACCTGCTCGAGATCTGGGAGCGCGACCGCAAGACCGTGCTGTTCGTCACCCACGCGGTGGACGAGGCAGTCTATCTGTCCGACAAGGTGGTGGTGATGTCGCGCTCGCCAGGGCGGATCAAGCAGATCATCGATATCGAGCTGCCGCGGCCGCGCCGCCGCGCCGAACTGCTGCTCGACGCGCACTACCAGAAATACGTCGTCGACATCGAACGCCTGATCGAGGACGCCCCCGAAGACACGGTGCACCCGTGAGCGGCCTCGCCGGCCGCCTCGCGCCGCTGTGGGCCTGCCTCGGCCTGCTCGCCGTCTGGCAGCTCGGCGCCATGATGCTGGCCACCGACAGCGTGCCCACCGCGCTCGAGGCGCTGCGCGCGGTGCCCGAGATCCTGCTCGACCGCGGCGCGCTGATCAACATCCTGGATTCGATCCGCCGCATGGCGATCGGACTTGCGGCCGCGGTGGTGGTGTCGATCCCGCTCGGGCTGGTGATGGGCCGGGTCGGCGCGGTGGCGTCGTTCTTCAATCCGGTGCTGATGGTGGTCTATCCGGTGCCGAAGGCGGCGCTGATGCCGATCATCATGCTGTGGCTCGGCGTCGGCGACCTCGCCAAGACGCTGGTGATCTTTCTCGCGGTGACGCTGCCGATCATCTATCACAGCTTCGAGGGCGCCCGCGCGGTCGAAGAAAAGATGATCTGGTCCGGCGCCGCCATGGGGATGTCGCGGCCGATGATCATGGCGCGGGTGGTGCTGCCGGCGGCGCTGCCGGAAATCCTCGCCGGCTGCCGGACCGGCCTGGTGCTGGCGCTGATTACCATGGTGACCAGCGAGATGATCGCGCGCCAGTCGGGCGCCGGCAACATCCTGTTCAACGCGCTGGACATGGGCCAGTACGACACCGTGTTCGCCATGATCATCATCGTCGGCGCGCTCGGCATCATCTTCGACGCCGCCTTCGATCGGCTGCGCCGCTTCCTGGTCGCCTGGTCGGACACCCGCCAGGACATTCCGCTGAGCTTCTCATGAGAACCGAAACGCTCAGCCGCGACATCGCGCTCGGGATCTTTCCGCTCCTCTGCATCGCCGCGCTGTGGCAGGCGCTGGTGACGTTCGGCTACGCGCCACCGAGCCTGTTGCCGCCGCCGCTCATGGTGTTCACCCGGCTCGCCCAGCAGCTCGGCGGCGCCGATTTCCTCGGGCAGGCCGGCGCCACGCTGCTGCGGCTGTTCGTCGGCTTCTCCATCGCGGTGGTGTTCGGCATCGGCATCGGGCTGATGGCGGCGGTGCACCGCGGCGTCGACGCCATCGTCAAGCCGCTGGTGCGGGTGCTGGCGCCGGTGCCCAAGGTGGCGCTGTATCCGGCGCTGCTGCTGCTGCTCGGCTTCGACCACGCCTCCAAGATCGCGCTGGTCGCCGCCGACGCGCTGTTCCCGATCCTGCTGTCGACCTATTACGGCGCGTCCAGCATCGAGCAGAAGCTGATCTGGTCGGCGCTTGCGGCCGGCACGCCGCCGCGCCAGCTGCTCTACAAGGTGGTGCTGCCGGCGGCGTTGCCCTCGATCCTGACCGGCTGCCGCATCGGGCTGGTGATCTCCTGCATCGTGGTGTTTCTCGCCGAGATGATCTCCTCCACCGACGGGCTCGGCTACCTCCTGGTGCGCGCCGCGCGCAGCTTCCAGACCGTGGACATGTTCGTGCCGCTGATCTCGATCTCGGCTCTCGGCCTCATCCTCAACGCCGCGCTGTACGGCGCGCGCAAGGTGCTGCTGCGCGGCTTTCCGGAGGTGTGAGGGGGCTCTATACTCGGCGTCATGCCCGCACTTGTTGCGGGCATCCACGTCTTAGCAGCGTTGCAGCAAGGAAGACGTGGATGGCCGGGAGACCTTAGTCCTAGCGATCCGTCAGAGACGGATCGCGCTGCCCGGCCATGACGGAGAGATAGCGCTGCTGCGATCTAGTGCGTGGTCTTGCTGCGGGCGGTCGCGCGCACCGTGGCCTTGGCGCGGCGCGCCGGGCGGGGCGCGGGGTCGAGCAGGTCGGCGGCGGCGTTCATGGCGCCCACCATGCTGTCGAGTACGGCGGCATAGTCGCCGGCGGCTTCCGGCGTAGGCTGCGGCGCAGCCGCTTCCGGCGACGGCGCGGCGGTTTCACCATCGGCGACGTCACCATCGGAGGTTGCGGGGACGGGCGGCGCTTCGGGCTCGGCAGCGATGACGGGCTCCGTCGCGGCGCGTGGTTCGACGTCGGTGGCGGGTTTGGGCGCGGCGACCGGTTCGGCCGCCGCCGCGACCGCCTCGCCGGCGGCGCCAGGCGTCGTCGCGCCGTCGATCGACGGCACCTCCACCTGCGGTTGCGCGACCAGTTTCACGGCGCGGTGGTCGAAACGCACGCGCTGCATCACGTCGCCGACAAACCACACGCAGAGCAGCCCGGTGATCTTGCCGTCGTCGAAAATGTCGGTGTTGACCGTGTCGATGGTCATGGTGGGACCGCCCGATTTGAGCACCACGAGGTCGCCGGACTTGAAGTGGGTCATCGTCAACACATCGGGGTCAAGAGAATTGGGGATCAAGAGAATTGGGGATCGAGAAAATCGGGCGAAGCGTTGGCCAGGCGAATCGGCATCATTTGCGACGCAACATTAACAAAGCGCGATACCGATGGCACCCCGCGAGGGCCATTCGCCGGGGGATTACGCCTGGCCCCCAACGGGGTACCGTTCGCAGGCACCGGGTGTGGGCATATGGTAACGACGATCGGGCTCGACGGTTTCCGATTCGGCTGGGTTGCGGTCGAATTCGATTCGCGCGGGCGCTCCATCAGCTTCATCCGTCACATCGACGAGATGATCGGACGCCCGTTCGATCGCCTCGCCATCGACATGCCGATCGGATTGCCCGCCCGCGGCGAGCGCGCGTGCGATCGCGACGCGCGGGCGCTGCTGCGGCCGCACGCGGCGCGGGTCTTTACCGGGGCGCGGCGCGGACTGTGGGATCACGCTTCGCAGGCCGCCGCCAACCGCGCGCTGAAGGCGCGCGGTGAGGCGGGAGTATCGGTGCAACTGTGGAATCTCGGGCCCAAGATTCTGCAGGTCGACGCCGCGCTGACGCCGCAGCTGCAGGCCCGCGTCATCGAGACCCATCCCGAACTGGTGTTTCTGCGTCTCAACGGCGGCCGGCCGCTGCCACGCAAGGCGAGTGCGGAGGGGCTGGCGCTGCGCCGCGCGCTGCTGAAGCGCGATGGCTTCGATAAGCTCGACGACTGGCTCACGACCCAACGCCAGCGCACCGGCGCCAAACCCGACGACGTGCTGGACGCTTGTGCCGCGGCGATCGCCGCACGCGAGGCGACGCGCTGTCTGCCGCTGGGCGACGCGCCGAGGGACGCGAGGGGGCTTGCGATGCAGATCTGGTACTAGTGGTCCGATTCTAA
>JBKQQE010000631.1:0-4764 GCA_052326245.1 Xanthobacteraceae bacterium
CTAGTGTGGTGGATTTGACAGTCGATTCCGTATTGCGGCGACCTCTCCAAGCTAATGTCAAATCCAAAACCACACTAGAATCTCCCAGTTGCCAGTGTCCGATTCCAACATTTGCATCCCATTTCAGCAGGCGCTTTTGCGAATGTTAGAACCCAAGGGACACTAGCAACTATAACATTCTAGTGTGGTTTTGGATTTGACATTCGCTTGGAGAGGTCGCCGCAATACGGAATCGACTGTCAAATCCACCACACTAGGTTCGGCGATCAGTCACGTGGCCCATACCGGGCCCGGACAACAATCCGGATAGCGTCTCTGCGGAGGAATATCATTTCGGAAGTCGTGGGGCGGGCCGGCACAATCCTGTACGTGGTCTCTGAAGACTGGGCCTTCATGTCGCACCGGTTGCCGATGGCGCGTGCCGCCCGCGATGCCGGCTTCGAGGTGCACGTCGCCACCCGTGTGGGATCGGATGCGCCGGCGATCCGCGCCGAGGGCTTCATCCTGCACCCAATTCCTTTTCGCCGCGGCCACCTGTCGCCGTTCGTCGCCATGCCGACGATCCTGGCGCTGCGGCGGGTTGCGCGCGTGGTTGCGCCGGCGCTCGTGCATTTCGTCGGGCTGCAGTGCTGCGTGCTCGGAGGCCTCGCAACGGTCGGGCTGAACCGGCCGCAGGTCTATGCGTTTACCGGGCTGGGCTATACGTTCACCGGCGACCGCGCCCGCACCGGCCCGTTTCGCGGCCTGATGAGCGCCACGCTGAGATATCTTCTCAACCGCGACCGCGCCGTCGCGCTGGTGCAGAATCCCGACGATCGCGCCGCGCTCGAGCAGATCGGCATTGCGAACAGCCGCCTTGCGCTGATCCCGGGCTCGGGCGTCGACACCGAGTTGCTGCAACCGCTGCCCGAACCGGACGGGCCGATCACGGTCGGTTTCGCCGGACGACTGCTGACCGACAAGGGCATCCGGGCGCTGGTGGCCGCGCACCGGCTGTTGCGCCAGCGCGGTCAGGACATCCGGCTGCTGATCGCCGGCGAACCGGACCCCGCGAACCCGGCGTCGGTGTCGCTGGAAGAAGCCCAGGCCTGGGCCCGCGAACCCGGCATCACCTGGCTCGGCCATATCGACGATATCGCTTCGCTGTGGCGGCAGGCACATATCGCGGCGCTGCCTTCGCACCGCGAGGGCCTGCCGAAAAGCCTGCTCGAGGCCGCCGCCTTCGGTCGTCCGATGATCGCAACCGACGCGCCCGGCTGCCGCGAAATCGTGATCATAGATCGCACCGGCATCCTCGTTCCGATCGAAGATCCGGCGGCGCTGGCCGAGGCGATCGCGACGCTTGCCGCCTCGCCACAGCTGCGCGCCCGCTACGGCGCCGCGGCCCGCGAACTGGTGGTCGCCCGCATGTCGGCCCGGGCCATCGGCGAGGCGACCCTGCAGCTCTACCGCACGCTGACCGACACTGCGCCAGCGCCGGTCGTCAGTCCTGCCGCCACCCGATAATAGAAGGCCCCTCCTGCCGTGACCGCCGATGGCCGCACCAGACATTGCGAACGAGCCGATGCGGAACGTTGATCCCGAAGTCGCGGCCGGCTTCGGGCACGAATGGTCGACCTTCTCCCAGGGCGAGGCCGCGTTGTCCGCGGCCGACCGCGACCAGATCTTCCAGTCCTATTTCGCGATCTTTCCGTGGTCCGCGCTGCCGGCCAGTCCGGTCGGCCTCGACGTCGGGTGCGGCAGCGGACGCTGGTCGGTTCTGGTGGCGCCCAGGGTCGGCCATCTGCATCTGCTCGATGCCAGCGCGGAGGCTCTCGCGGTCGCCCGGCAAAACCTCGCGCCGTTCGCCAACACCAGCTTCCACCACGCCAGCGTCGGCGATATTCCGGTCGCCGACGGCTCGCTCGATTTCGCGTTCTCGCTCGGCGTGCTGCACCACGTCCCGGATACGCAGGCGGCGATCAACGCCGTTGCCGCCAAGTTGAAGCCCGGGGCGCCGTTCCTGATCTACCTCTACTACGCGCTGGACAACCGGCCGGCGTGGTACCGGCTGCTGTGGCGCCTGAGCAACGTGGCCCGGATGGTGATTTCCCGCTTGCCCGCGGCCGCGCGGCTGGTCGTCAGCCAGGCCATCGCCGTCAGCGTCTATTGGCCACTGGCGCGCCTTGCCGCGCTGGTCGAGCGCATCGGGCTCAACGCCGATGCCATGCCGCTCGAAGCCTACCGTCACCGCTCCTTCTACGTGATGCGCACCGACGCCTATGACCGCTTCTGCACCCGGCTGGAGCAACGCTTCACCCGCGACGAGATCGAACAGATGCTCACGCGCGCGGGCTTCGCCGAGATCCGTTTCTCCGACGCCGTACCGTACTGGTGCGCCGTGGGCCGCAAGCGCCGAGGCCCGCAGCGATGATCCGCACATGACGGCCGTCGCACAGTCCGCGCCCTGGGCCCTGCTCGCCATCGCCGTGCCGGTCGCGGCGGCCGCGCTCTGCGCAGGCGGGATCGTGCTGCTGCATCCGCTGTTGGTGCGCTATGCGCTGGCGCGGCCGAACGCGCGCTCCTCGCACACCGCGCCGACGCCGCAGGGCGCCGGCATCGCGATCATCGCCGCCACCGTCGCGCTGGTCGCGGCGACTGGCCTCGTCGCCGGCTCCGCGGTGGTGACGCCCGCGCTCGGCGTGGTGATGGCCGCCGCGGTCGGTCTCGCCGCGCTCGGCGCGGTGGACGACCTGCGGCCGATCGCGGTGCTGCCGCGGCTCGTGCTGCAATTCGCCGCCGTCGCCGCCGTGGTGGCGGTGCTGCCGGCGGACCTGCACATCCTGGCGCCGCTGCCGGTATGGCTGGAACGCGCGCTGACGCTGCTGGCGCTGCTGTGGTTCGTCAACCTCGTTAATTTCATGGATGGGCTCGACTGGATGACGGTGGCCGAGATGCTGCCTATCACCGTCGCGCTGGCGGGCTTCGGGCTGGCCGGGGCCGCGCCGGCAGTCGTGCTGCCGGTGGCGCTGGCGCTCGCCGGCGCGCTGGTCGGCTTCGCGCCGTTCAACCGGCCGGTCGCCCGGCTGTTTCTCGGCGACGTCGGCAGCCTGCCGCTCGGGCTCCTGGTCGGCTGGTGCCTGGTGCTGCTCGCAGGTGGCGGCCATCTGGTGGCGGCGCTGCTGCTGCCGCTCTACTACCTCGCCGACGCCACGCTGACGCTGGCGCGGCGGCTTGGCCGCGGCGAAAAGGTCTGGGTGGCGCACCGCAGCCACTTTTACCAGCGCGCCACCGACAACGGATTCCGGGTTATCGAGGTAGTGCGCGATGTTTTCGTACTCAATATCGCGCTGGCGGCGCTGGCGGCATGTTCGGTCGCGTTTGCTTCCTATCGCGCCGATCTGGTGCTATTCTCAGCCGGTATAATAGCGGTGGCCCTGGTCATGAAGCGTTTCTCTGTCACCGCCCGCTAGGGCCCGGCGGCCCGTCGCTTCATACGCAGCACGGACCGCGTCGAACTCAAGCTGGACAATCCAGGTGGCTCTGTCGTATCAGCGCGTTCTCTATCACGGGTTGCATCCGCGCAACCGTCCACCTACCATGCTGGAAAATCGACCAAATATTATCCTTCAAATTTCGGACCTTGAAATGAACGCCCCTATCAGGCTCGGCGTCGTATGCCCCATGGCGAACGAAGTCGAGACCGCAAGCAAGTTTGTGGATGATGTCATTGCCGTTTGCGTCAAGCAGGGATTCGACTCCGTTGAGTTTCATGCAGTCCTCGACTGTGTATCGTCCGACGGGACGCTGGATGTACTCCGGCGCAAGCAGACCAGTTGCCCGCAATTGAAAGTGGTATGGGCGCCGGAGAATCGCTGCGTGGTCGACGCCTACGTGAGAGGCTACCAGTCCGCGCTCGAAAGCGGCTGCGATTGGGTGCTCGAGATAGACGCCGGGTACAGTCACCAGCCGAGCGAGATTCCGCAGTTCTTGGCGAAGATACCGGAAGGCTACGATTGCGTATTCGGAAGCCGGTTCATTCAGGGCGGCGACATGCGCGAGAACTCTCTCAAGCGCAGGATCCTGAGCAAGGGCGGGACAATTCTTTCCAACCTGGTCCTGCAAACCCGGCTGCACGACATGACGAGCGGATTCCAGCTGTTCTCGCGAGCCGCTCTTCAGAACGTTCTGGATCGCGGGATTCGCTCGCGTGGTCCGTTCTTTCAAACGGAAATGAAGGCCTACTGCCAGCGGCTGAAAATTGTCGAAGTCCCCATTAGCTATCGAGGCGCCAGCCACTCGATCGGCAAGGCTGCCCTGCAGGATTCTCTCCTGGGTCTATGGCGTCTTTATCAATTGAGACTTCAGGGCCAGCTTTAGACAATGCGCGTCCCCACATCCCTGGTCGTTACCACGATCAATGCGCCGAATCGCGTCCTTCGCGCGCTGGCGGATGGCGCTGAAAAGTCAGGCGTCAATTTCATCGCCATCGGCGATCAGAAAAGCCCTGCGGATTTCTCCCTGGACGGCTGCCATTTTCTCGATTTGGCGGCACAATCGGGTCTGCCGTTTGGCTTCGCCAAGGCATGCCCCGTTCGCCACTACTCCAGGAAGAACATCGGGTATCTCGTCGCTCTCAGCCAGGGCGCGCAGATCATCATCGAAACCGACGACGACAATTATCCTCTGGACAGCTTCTGGGATGATCGGCAGCGCTCCATCCCGGCGCGGCGGCAGGACCAGAGAGGATGGTTCAACGCCTACCGGGAGTTTTCCGACGCCAAC
>JBKQQE010000632.1:0-14724 GCA_052326245.1 Xanthobacteraceae bacterium
GCTGCTGAATCCGCCGATGAAGTTGGCGATGACGTAGCCGATGTAGAACGCCGTGACGAAGATCCCGAGCGCGGCAACGGGCATGCCCAATGACTGGCCCACCGAAATCGCAACGTTGCCCCAGGCGAGACGGTCGACGAAGCTGATCAGGAAGGATGCCCAGGCGACGAACAGGATGACCCATCGGTAGCTCGAGAGCCCGGCGACGACGGGCGTCGCGGCCGCTTTGACTTCAGCGCTCTCTGAAACCTGCATCGACATTCCTTCTCGATCGCTAGTGTGGCGGTTCATAAATTCGCTTCATCACTACGGCGACCTCTCAAAGCGAATTTCTGAACCAGACCACACTAGTCATAGATTTCTGGTGTCCTGTCGATTCCGAAGTTCGCTCGGGAGGGTGCTGCGGAATCAGGGACACCAGGGCGTGCGGGCTTCGACCAGACCGCTTGATGCAAACGATGGCCAGCGACGACCCTCACCCGCCGACGCGGCTACATGTCGGTCCCCAGATAGACGCCACCATGCGCCAGGGCCGCCTGCAGGGCGCCGATATCTATGTCGCGGCAAACGCCGTTGCCCCGGACCGCCATCGCCGCGGCGGTCCCGGCCGCTTCGCCCGTGACAAAGCAAGCTCCGGACACGCGGGCGGCGGATTGCCCGCGGTGGGTCATCGACGCGCAGCGACCGACCACGAGCAGATTGTCCACCAGCTTGGGAAGCAGCATCCGGAACGGCAGATGGTTGAACCCGCGGCTTCCCGGGATGTCGGGCCACCGGAACACGATATCGCCGGCGACGTGATCCTCGATCGGCCAGCCGTTCACCCCGATGGTGTCGGGAAAGCTCGCGCAGCGAAGCACGTCGTCTTCGTTCAACTGGTAGTCGCCGACGATCCGGCGCGTTTCGCGAATGCCCAGCTGCGGCGGCAGGTCGACGATATAGGCATTGGCGAATGCCGGGACCGCGTGCCGGAGAAATTCGAAAGTATCCCTGACCTGCCGGCGTCCTTCGATCTCGCCGTGCGTCAGCTGGTCGGCATCGGTGCCGTCGACTGCGCTGCCATCCGCGTTGCCGACCTGCGTGATGTTGGCGCGCCACTCGATGCCGTGCTTCTGCGGGCGGACGATCGGCGTCTGGCGCGGAAATTGACGGCCGGTGTCGCGCGTCGCCGCCTGCATCAGGCCGGCGATCGACTCCCACGCCCGCGCCGCCTCGGCGTTGCGGTCAACGTCGTTGATGCGAAACATGGTCGAGGGAAACATCATCGAGCCGGCCCCGTCACCGACCTCGTAGGGCACGCCCGCCCACGCGGCGAGGTCTCCGTCGCCGGACCCGTCGATGAAGATGCGCGCGCGGACCGCTCGGCGGCCGGATTTCGTTTCGATGAAGAGCGTGTCGATCAGCCGTGCGGCCGTCATCATCACGCCGGCGCCGAGGCTGTGAAACAGGATCTTGACGCCGGCGTCGAGCAGCAACTGATCGGCCGCGATCTTGTACGCCGCGGTATCGTAGGCCTGGGCGTGGATTTTGCCGAAAACGGCATGAGGCTCCTTGAGGCCGTCCAGGCGGGCGATCCCGGCGAGCAGGTCATCCGCGATCCCGTGCACGACCTGATCGATCCGACCGAAGCGATTGGCATGCAGGCCGCAGAAATTGGTGACGCCTGCTGCGGTACCCATGCCTCCCAGGAAGCCGTACCGCTCGATCAACAAGGTCGAGGCCCCCGCCCGCCCGGCGGCCACCGCGGCGGCAATGCCGGCGGGACCGCCGCCGAGGACGACGACGTCGAACGTCCCGTAGAGTTCGGTCAGTCGCGCGGGCTCCGCGATCGTTTCGAGTGCAGGCATGGATTTCCCCCGGAGCGAAGTCTGAAGAGCTACCGTTTTAATTCTAACATTCGCCTCGCTTTGCGGCGAGCTCTCTTGCGAATGGCCGTCACGCGAACTCGCGCTCTCGTTGATCTGGGTCAATTCGAAGATGCGCATCGCATGCTGATATTTTCGTGCAAAGACCCGCGAACCTGGAATGAACTCGGACCATCATTCCTGAAATTAAAAGGGGATCAATTCCATGCGAATGATTATCTTCTCATCTCTCGCGCTTGCCGCCGTTTCGCTCATGCCAACGGCTGCGTCGGCGGAATGGTACTGCAAGGCGCAATCACGCACGGGCGCGTGGGGCGAAGGCTGGGCGCCGGGGATCGCGGCCGCCAAGAAGCTCGCGCTGGTCGAATGCGCCGTGCGCACGCCGCGCGGCAATGTCTGCGTCATCACCTCGTGTGTGCCGTAGGCTGCCCGGCCGAAAGCTGATCTCACCCCGGCCGCCGCTGTCGTCTAGTCGGCGAGTGTCGAATCCGAAATTCGCTTGAGCAATGCGCCGCCAAGGCTGGCGAACTTCGGAGTCGGGATACTCGCCCTTTTATTGAGCACGGTCTTTCCGGACCGTGCTCTAGATGATTCCCTCTAGATGATGCCCTGCTGCTTCAGCGCATCGAGCTTGGCCTCGTCGTAGCCAAGCCGGGATGTTAGTATTTCCCTCGTGTTCTCGCCCAGCAGCGGCGGTGCGCGATAGTCCTTCACCGGCGTGCCGGAGAAGGTGATGGGATTGCGGATCAGCGACAGCGACGGCTCGAACGGGTGGTCGACCTTTATTTCCATGCCGCGCTCGCGCACATGGGGGTCGGCAAACACCTGCGCGAAGTCGTTGACCGGCCCGCAGGGCACGCCGGCCTTCTCCAGCTCCTCCAGCCAATAGGCGACGGACTGCTTCAGGAACAGGCCGGCGAAGATCGCCATGATCTCCTTGCCGTGAACGACGCGGTCGTTGTTCCTGATGAATTTCGGATCGGTCGCGAGTTCCGGACTGCCCAGCACCGCGCAGGTGCGCGCGAACTGCCCGTCGTTGCCGACCACCAGCATCAACTCGCCGTCGGTGCAGCGAAATACGCCCGCCGGCATGCCCCCGTTGCCCCAGGTGCCGCGCCTCGGCGGCGTCTTGCCGTTGACGAGATAGATCTGCGCGTAGTGCGACAGCGAGGCGATCACGGTATCGAGCAGGCAGACGTCGACGTGCTGGCCCTCGCCGCCATTGACCTCGCGATGATAGAGCGCGGCTAGAATGCCGATCGAGGTGTTCATGCCGGTCATGTAGTCGACGATGCTGGGGCCGACCTTCATCGGGCCGGCGCCGGGCTCGCCATCGATATGGCCGGTGACGCTCATCAGGCCGCCCATCGCCTGGAAGATCGCGTCATAGCCGGCGCGGGGCGCGTAGGGCCCGGTCTGGCCGAAACCGGTCACCGAGCAATAGATGATGCCGGGATTGATCGACCGGATCGATTCGTAGTCGAGCCCGTAGCGCTTGAGATCGCCGACCTTGTAGTTCTCCATCATGACGTCGGCGGATTTCGCCAGCTCGCGGATGATCTCTTGGCCTTCGGGTTTCGCGATGTTGACGGTGACCGATTTCTTGTTGCGGTTGGCGCTGAGATAGAAGGAGTTGTTGTTGTTCTCCTTGCCCTCGGGGTCGGCCAGATAGGGCGGGCCGAACGCGCGCGCGTCGTCGCCGCCGCCGGGCCTTTCGATCTTGATCACCTCGGCGCCGAGATCGGCCAGCATCTGCGACGACAGCGGACCCGCCAGCACGCGCGTCAGGTCGAGAATTTTGATGCCTGAAAGTGGCAAAGCCGACATGGATTTTTCCTCGAACGTTCATTGTCTTGGGGCGCAGCAACGAATTCGTCCGGCTGCCCTGCATGAACGATGCCGATACACCATTTTGCCGGCGACTGGCACTGCGTCTATGGCATGCAGCCATCCCCTACCGCCCAGGCAGCGGCAAACGGAAACCTGTTACGAGAGGTAGCGGGCCGAGCTTCGGCGGCCGTGGTCGCGCTTACAGCTCAACCAGAAGCAGGGTGACAGAGTTGAAAAAGTTGGTAGCGGGAGAGGGACTCGAACCCCCGACCCCAGGATTATGATTCCCGTGCTCTAACCAGCTGAGCTACCCCGCCAACGGCGTCGCGGCGGCGTGGCCGGTCCGCGAACCGGCGGCATATAAGGAGCCAGCCAAATCGATGTCAAGCAAAGCGGACGGGCCCGGCAGCCATCCCGCCCGGGAAGCGACAAACCCGCTGATTTGGCCGCATGTCGGGGCGGCGGGGCGCCCAGCCCCATGGTCGCGCGCCCGGGCCCTGCGGCAGCCGGCATCGCGCCCGAAACCCGTGCGGCTCGCGGCTCAGGCCTTGCGGTAGCGGATCAGGGAGAAATGCCCCATCGGCGGCATCGGACGACGCTCGGTCAACGTGACCCCGCCATGGCGCGCGGCCCAGTTGACGAGGCGCTGCCATGGGAACTCAGGACGCCAGCCGAGCCGGCGCGCGAGCGGCGCGAACGCCATCTCGAACAGGCGGCGTGGGCCGCTCTCGGCGCCGATGTGATTGACCAGGATGAGTTCGCCGCCGGGCTTGAGCACGCGGACGAAATCGTCGAGCGTGGCTTCGGGATCGGGCACCGCGGTGATGACGTATTGCGCCACCACGGCGTCGAAGGCGCCATCGGGAAAGGCGAGCTGCCGCGCGTCCATCACGCTCAGCACATCGACATTGCCGAGCTTGAGCGCGCGCACGCGTTCCTGTGCCTTGCGCAGCATCGGCTCGGAGATATCGACGCCGCAGAGCCGCGTGGTCGGCGAATAGTCCGACAGCGACAGCCCGGTGCCGACACCGACGTCGAGCACGCGGCCGCCGATGGCGTCCGCCACAGCGATGGTGGACTTGCGGCCGTGATCGAACACCGGCCCGAACACCAGGTCGTAGATCGGGGCCCACCGCGCATAGGCCTTCGCGACGCCGGCGCGATCGATATCCTGTGCCATGACGAGTACCCGAGCTGCTGCCGTCAGCCGCGGGCGGCGGCGAGCAGCGGCGCGCGGCGCGCCGGCGCGGCGAGATGATCCGACGGCGCCAGTCCCGCCGTCGCGGCGACGATGAAGCCGCCGCCGAGCACGCGCGCCCGTCCGGCAGGGGCGTCATAGAACACGCAGGCCTGCCCCGGCGAAACGCCTTCCTCGCCGTCGACCAGCTCGACCTCGTAGCCGTCGCCGACCCGGCGCAGCCAGGCCGGCTGCGGCGCGCGCGTCGAACGCACCCGCACGAACAGTTCGAGGCCCTGCGCCGCCACGCGGTCGAGCGCGCCGTCGCCGAGCCAGTTGACTTCGCGCAGCACGATGCGGCGCATCCGCAACGCCTCGCGCGGCCCCACCACGACGCGACGCTGCGCGGCGTCAAGGCGCACCACATAGAGCGGCGCGTCGGAGGCGATGCCGAGCCCGCGGCGCTGGCCGACGGTGAATTGCGCGATGCCCTGGTGCCTGCCGAGCGTGCGTCCGGAAAGGTCGACGATGTCGCCGGGCTCCATCGCGGTCGGCCGCAACCGCTCGATCACCTCGGTGTAGCGGCCGGTCGGCACAAAACAGATATCCTGGCTGTCGTGCTTGTCGGCGACCGACAGACCGAACCGACGCGCCAGGTCGCGGGTCTCGGCCTTGGTCATGTCGCCGAGCGGAAAGCGCAGGTGGTTCAGCTGTTCGCGCGTGGTCGCGAACAGAAAATAGCTCTGGTCGCGATCGGCGTCGGCGGCGCAGACCAGCGCGCGCGCGCCGTCGGCGAGGCGGCGCGAGGCGACGTAGTGACCGGTGGCAAGCACCTGCGCGCCGAGTTCGCGCGCGGTCGAGAGCAGGTCGCGAAACTTGATCGACCGGTTGCACTCGATGCAGGGCACCGGCGTCTCCCCGGAAGCATAGCTCTCGGCGAAACGGTCGATCACGGACTCGCGGAAGCGGCCCTCATAATTGAGCACGTAATGCGGAATGCCGATGCGCTCGGCCACGTTGCGGGCGTCATAGATGTCCTGGCCCGCGCAGCAGGCACCCTTGCGATGGGCGGCAGCGCCGTGATCGTAGAGCTGCAGCGTGATGCCGACCACGTCGTAGCCTTCGGCCTTCAGCAATGCGGCCGTGGTCGAGGAATCGACCCCGCCCGACATGGCGACCACCACCCGGGTGTCCTCGGGACGACCTTCCAGATCCAGACTGTTCAACATACTGCCTTCGGCCCATCTGACTGAGGGCGCGCTCATGTCTGCGCCGGCCCGCGCCGGCACCCTTTATAGTAGGTGGGTCTTCCAACACGCAAATGGAACCCACTGCGGGCAATTCTTGCCGGCAGGCAGAATTCGCGGCCCTCCGGGCGGTTCGGAAACCGCCTACCACTTCATTCAAAGCATTGAAATATAACAATTATCTATTGAGGCCGGGACTGGCCCGGTCCTTGCTGAGTAGATGCCGAGCTCATTCGCGCGAGGCTGCCCGTGTTCAGTACGACGTCAGACAATTCCGTGACCGGGTCGTTCGCCAGCGCCTGGGCAAAGTCAGCGGACATCTATTCCCAGTCGGCTTCCCAGTCGGCCGCAACCCTCAGTTTTTCCGCCCTCGTCGACAGCAACATCGACGCGGCCTCGAACGACCAGCCGCCGGCCAACGACCCGCCGCCGGCACAGACCTCGGCGCCGCCGCTCTGGCAGAATTCCACCGCCCCATCGCCGCCCAGCCAGCAGACCGATGCCTCGCAGCCGCCGGCTAACGCCGCCGCGACCACCGGCCAGACTGGCAGCGGATCGGCGAGCAATGGCTCTGGAACCAATGCCTCTGGCGCCGTTACCACCGCCGCGGCCACGCAAGACGCCTCCGGCCAGGCCGCCGGCTCGTCGTCCACGGCCGGCGCAACCACTGGCACCGTCACGACGGACGGCAAGGGCTCGGCCAAGGCGCACAGTCAGGGCGGCTCCGACACATCATCGCAGACCACCGGGGGGACCGGCACGGACATCGTCGCGGCCACGCTCGCGGCGGCCCAGCAGGCTGTGCCGGTTCCCGCCGTGACCGCGACCCCGCCGAACGGCACCGCGCCGGCAACGACAACGGCCACGGATGGCGGATCGGCTACAGCACCCGCGATCACCGCGGCCTTCGCCGCCGCGCTCGGTGGAACTGGCGCGTCCGGACGGACCGCAACGGGCACGGCCAGCGCTGCCGTCGCGACAACGTCCGCAGCCGCAACGGCCGCAGGCGACGGCGCCATCCCGGCCGCCGAGGTGCTGGCGCAGGCAACCGGGACGTCCACCGCGGCGTCGGCGACGGGCACCACCGCCACGACGGCGCCGAAGTCGGCAGGGAAGTCCGCGGCCGGCATCGATCTGACCGCGGCAGCGCGCGGCGGAGCGAAGGCAATCATCGCCGCAGCGTCGCAGACCTCTTCCGGCGATCCGTCCGCGACGGCAACGGCAACCGCCAAGACCCAGGCGGCAAACGGCGCCACGGCAACGGATTCCAACGCGGATTCGACGGCCACGCAGCCCGCAACGGCCGCGGCCCCACAGGTTTCGACCCTCGCCAACCAGCTTCAGGCCCTGACCGATCCGCAGTCGTCGCTGGCGCAGAACCAGGCCCAGGCCGAGGCCCAAGTGCAGTCAGCGGCCGCGGCCGGCATCCAGGGCCCCCAGGCCCAAGCCGCCACCTCCGCGACGACCGTGACACAGGCGACGCAACTCACCGCGACGCTAGCGAACACCGCCGCAGTTCCGCTCACCGGCCTCGGCGTCGCGATCTCGGCCCAGGCGCAGATCGGCCGCAACCGCTTCGAGATCCGCCTCGACCCGCCGGAACTGGGGCGAATCGACGTGCGCCTTGATGTCGACTCGCGCGGCCAGGTGACGTCGCATCTCACCGTCGACAAGCCGGAAACCCTCGACCTGCTGCGGCGTGACGCGCCGCAGCTGCAGCAGGCGCTGGAAGATGCCGGCCTGAAGACCGGCGACAGCGGCCTGCAGTTCAGCCTGCGCGACCAGTCGACGTCGTCAGGTGGTCGCGACAACAACAACGGATCCAACCAGACCCCGCAACGCCTGGTCGTCAGCGAGGACGACACCGTCCCCGCCCAGGTCGCGGGACGCAGCTATGGCCGCATGCTGTCGTCGAGCGGCGGCGTCGATATCAGGGTTTGAGGAGAGAGTCATGACAATCACAGCCACACCCGTGTCGACCCCGACCACGAGCACATCGACATCGAGTTCGAAGTCGACGTCGAACGCAGCGGTGGCCGGCATCGCCAGCAACTTCAACGAATTCCTGACGCTGCTGACCACGCAATTGCAGAACCAGAACCCGCTGAACCCGCTGGACACCAACCAGTTCACCCAGCAGCTGGTGCAGTTCGCCCAGGTCGAGCAGCAGCTCAACGCCAACGACAGCCTGACCACCCTGGTCAGCCTGCAACAGGCCAATCAGTCGACCCAGGCGCTGGCTTTCGTCGGACAGAACGTCACCCTCAACGGCAGCACGGCGGCCCTCCCCAGCGGTGGCAGCGCGGGCTGGACGCTGACGTCGCCCAGCGCCGCCAACGCAACCGTCAACATCACCAGTTCGACCGGCCAGACCGTCTTCACCGGCAACTACTCGATCAATTCCGGCGCCAACAACTTCAGCTGGAACGGCCAGGGCAACGACGGCACCCAGTGGCCGGCCGGCAACTACACCATGAACGTGACGGCGAAAGACTCCAACGGCAACACCGTCGCGGTGTCGACCCAGATCGTGGGCACCGTCAGTTCGGTGGACCTCACCAAGAGCCCGCCGCTGCTCTCGGTAGGCGGACAGTCCTACACCATCAACCAGGTCCAAAGCGTGGGCACGGCGGCCAGCAGCAGCACCGGCACCGGGGGCTGACGCTCCGCTGTCAACCAGCGCGTTTCCCGAGCCGATTCGATCCAGATGCCCGGCCTCCCATGGAGGCCGGGCATCCGGCGTTGGCCGTTACACGTCTGAATTGCGATTGGAGCCTTATGCTTAGGCAAATTTTAAGTCCGGTCCGCTAGATTGCGAGGGTGAGTTCAGTGGTTAGAGTATGTGAGTAAGCCATGACAGAACCCCATCGCCCGAGGGTGAAATACGTCATCGGGCCCGACGGCAGTCCGTTGACCATCGCCGACTTGCCGGCCCCAGGGACCAAACGGTGGGTCATCCGCCGCAAGGCCGAGGTCGTTGCCGCAGTCCGCGGCGGCTTGCTCTCCCTTGAGGAAGCCTGCAGCCGTTACACGCTGACGGTCGACGAATTCCTGTCCTGGCAGTTCTCCATCGACCAGCACGGTCTGGCCGGCCTGCGCACCACGCGCATTCAGCAGTATCGCCAGTAAACCGCCTCCCATCAATCGAGCCCGGCCTCAGGCGGCCGGGTCATGCGCGGAGCTTGCCCGTCTTTGCCTGGCGGCTCCGCGCCCCCCTTTGCCGGCCCCAAGCAGTCCGGGGCAGAGCTGGCCCACGCCGTCAACGTCCGAGTCCGCCGGCCGGCACGCCGGCCCGGATGCCATGCGGACGCACGTGCCGGGACCCGATTTCTCCTATCAATTCCTTGCCCGACTTCGGCGAATGCGCCGCCCAGGCGACACCCGTCATTTGCCGTGTCCCGGAATGGCTCATGCCGTTAACCGACGTTAACCATATTGAAACCCTCCCATGGGCAAATTTTGCCCAGTCGGTCCTTTGGGCCGAATCTCTGGGGCTGGTCCTTGCAAGGTCTGTTGGCATTCCTGAAAACGCTGGGGGCGGCGCGACTGGCGGCGATGCTCGCCGTGACGCTGGCCCTCATCGGCTTCTTTGCGTTCGTCATCATGCGCGTCACAACGCCGCAGATGACGACGCTCTATACCGATCTCAGCTTCGAGGACTCCTCGAGCATCCTCAAGGAGCTCGAACGCCAGGCCATCCCCTTTGAGATCCGCAACGACGGCGCCATCGTCATGGTGCCGAAAGACAAGGTCACCCGGCTCCGAATGAAGCTCGCCGAGTCCGGTCTGCCCAAGGGCGGCGGCGTCGGCTACGAGATCTTCGACAAGTCGGACGCGCTCGGCACCACCAGTTTCGTCCAGAACATCAATCACCTGCGCGCGCTGGAAGGCGAACTGGCCCGCACCATTCGCTCGATCGATCGGATCCAGTTCGCCCGCGTCCACCTGGTGCTGCCGGAACGCCCCCTGTTCTCGCGCGAAACCCCGGAGCCCTCGGCCTCGATCGTGGTACGGGTGCGCGGCATGCTCGAACCCCAGCAGGTGCGCGCAATCCGCCACCTGACCGCGTCGGCGGTCAACGGGCTGAAGCCGGAACGGGTCTCGATCATCGACGAAGCCGGCCGGCTGCTGGCCGACGGCTCCTCCGGCGACACGCTCGACGGCGCCACCGGCGAGGAGCGCCGCAGCGCGTACGAGAAGCGCCTGCGCGACCAGATCGAGACCATCGTATCGTCGGTGGTCGGCTCCGGCCGTGCGCGCGTCCAGCTGTCGGCGGATTTCGACTACAACAAGGTGACCCAGACCACCGACAGGTTCGACCCCGAGGGACGCGTGCTGCGCTCCAGCCAGTCGCGCGAGGAATCCAGCCTGTCCGCGGATGCGCGCGAAGGCCAGGTCACGGTCAACAACGAGCTTCCCGGCAACCAGCAGAACGGCGCGGGCGCGGCCGCCCGCGACCAGAGCAAGAAGACCGAGGAAATCAACAATTACGAGATTTCCCGCACCACCAAGACCGAAGTCACCGAGGCCGGTCGCGTCAACCGGCTGTCGGTCGCGGTCCTGGTCGACGGCATCTACACCAAGAACGAGAAGGGCGAAGCCGTCTACTCGCCGCGCGGCAAGGAAGAGCTCGACCGCATCTCGGCCCTGGTGCGCTCGGCGATCGGGTTCGACCAGAAGCGCGGCGACCTGGTCGAGGTGGTCAATCTGAAGTTCGCTGATGCCCCGGTGAGCGTTCCGGCCGCCGAACCGACCGGCTTCCTCGGCATGCTGCAATTCACCAAGGACGACGTCATGAACGTGATCGAGCTCATCGTGATGATGCTGCTCGGCATCGTGGTGCTGTTCGTCGTGATCCGTCCGCTGGTCAAGCGCATCCTGTCGCCCGAGGTCAATCTCCTGACCGGCGCGCCGCAGCCGGCGCTGGCGCCGCCCACCGAGGCCGGCCCTGAGATCGATGCCGCGGCCGGGCCGGTCAACAGCAAGATGGCCAACCTGATCGACGTGGCCCAGGTCCAGGGCCAGGTGCACGCCCAGTCGGTGCATCGGGTCGGCGAGTTGGCCGAGCGCAACCCGCACGAAACCGTCTCCATCATCCGTCAATGGCTCCAGGAACCGGCGTAAGCAGACATGGTCTCAAATCCAAATGCCGAGAAGAACAGCCGCGACATCGCGGGCACGGTTGCGGCGCTGGCCCAGCGCCAGGCCGAGCGGCCGCCCGGCGAGAAGGTGCCCGGCGCCAAGCGCGCGGCGATGCTGATGCTGGCGCTTGGCGAGCAGTACGGCGGCAAGATCTGGGCGATGCTCGACGACGACGAGTTGCGCGAACTGTCGATCCACATGTCGACGCTCGGCACCGTGGAAGCCGACGTGGTCGAGGACATGATGCTCGAATTCGTGTCGCGGATGTCGGCCTCCGGCGCGCTAATGGGCAACTTCGACGCCACCGAGCGGCTGCTGCAGCAGTATCTGCCGCCGGAACGCGTCAACGGCATCATGGACGAGATTCGCGGCCCGGCCGGGCGCAACATGTGGGAGAAGCTCAGCAACGTCCAGGAAGAGGTGCTCGCCAACTACCTCAAGAACGAGTATCCGCAGACCATCGCCGTTGTGCTGTCGAAGCTCAAGCCCGAGCATTCCGCCAAGGTGCTTTCGATCCTGCCCGAGGACATGGCGCTCGACGTCATCAACCGCATGCTCAAGATGGAGGCGGTGCAGAAGGAGGTGATCGAGCGGGTCGAGCAGACGTTGCGGGTCGAATTCATGTCCAACCTATCGCAGACGCGGCGGCGCGACGCTCACGAGGTGATGGCGGAAATCTTCAACTCATTCGACCGCCAGACCGAAACACGCTTCATTACCTCGCTGGAGGAAGACAACCGCGAGGCCGCCGAACGGATCAAGGCGCTGATGTTCACCTTCGACGACCTCGTCAAGCTCGACGCCGGTTCGGCGCAGACGCTGATGCGCCACGTCGACAAGGAAAAGCTCGCGGTCGCGCTGAAGGGCGCCAATGACGTCGTGCGCCAGTTCTTCTTTGGCAACATGTCGAGCCGCGCCGCCAAGATGCTCAACGACGACATGGCGGCGAGCGGGCCGGTCAGGCTGCGTGACGTCGACGAGGCCCAGGCGCTGCTGGTCAACCTGGCCAAGGATCTCGCGGCCAAGGGTGAAATCATGCTGTCGAAGAACCGTGCCGACGACGAGTTGGTGTACTGATGGGCGCACCGGCAAAATTCCTGTTCGACAACGATTTTTCGGCGCCGAAGGCGACCGAACGGGCGGTCTCGACCGCCGAGGTGGCGCAGCAGATTGCGGAAGCCGAGGCGCGCGGATTTCGCGCCGGGCACGACGCCGGCAGCAACGAGGCGACGGTCGAGAACGGCCGCCGGCTGTCGCAGGCGCTCGCCGACATCGCCCGCTCGATCGGCGTGGTCGCCCAGCAGCTGACCGGCGCCGAAGCGCGCATGGAAACCGAGGCCGTCGACGTCGCGGTCGCGGTCGCGCGGAAGCTCTGCGGCGCCCTGATCGCGGCCGAACCGCTCAGCGAGGCCATGGCGCTGGTCAGCGACTGTTTCCGACACCTGACCTCGACGCCGCATCTGGTGGTGCGCATCAACGACCAGCTCTATGACGCGGCCCGCCACGACATCGAGCGGCTCGCCAAGCAGAGCGGCTTCGAGGGCCGTCTCGTGATCCTGGCCGAGCCCGAAATCGCCGGCGGCGACTGCCGGATTGAATGGGCCGACGGCGGGGTGGTGCTCGACCGCACCGCCACCGAGGCCAAGATCGATGAACTCGTCGGGCGCTACATGGCGTCCCGCGGCAGCCTCGCGGCTGGCGCGACCGCCAGGAGGAACTGAACATGAGCGACAATGACAGCCAGGTCCCGCTGCAGGATCTCAACGCCGTCACCGCGCCGAACCTCGACGATGTCGGGTTCAACGAGGACGAACAGGCCTCGCGGGTCGCCGCCGATCTCGAGGCGGTGTTCGACGTCCCGGTGCAGGTTTCCGCGGTGCTCGGCCGCTCCAAGATGGATGTCGGCGACCTGCTCAAGCTCGGGCCCGGAACGGTGCTCGAACTCGATCGCAAGGTCGGCGAGGCCATCGATATCTACGTCAACAACCGCCTGGTGGCGCGCGGCGAAGTCGTCCTGGTCGAGGACAAGCTCGGCGTCACCATGACCGAAATCATCAAGGTCGAACGCTAAGCGATCGCTAGACACCCGTTCACTTCATTCCGGCGGCGCGGCCGCCGGCCACGACACCGAGAGACAGAAATCAGGAGCAGACCATGCGGCTTCTCATCGTTGGCACACTCAAAGGCCAGCTCACGACCGCGACCAAGATCGCCATGGACAACGGCGCCACCGTGACGCATGCGGAAGATTCCGAACAGGCGTTACGGGTGCTGCGCGGCGGCAAGGGCGCAGACCTGCTGCTGGTGGACGTCGGCCTCGACATCCGCGACCTGGTGATGCGGTTAGAGGCCGAGCATATCCACGTCCCGATCGTGGCCTGCGGCATCACCAACGACGCCCGCGCCGCGGTCGCCGCCATCCATGCCGGCGCCAAGGAATATATCCCGCTGCCGCCCGATCCCGAATTGATCGCGGCCGTGCTCGCTGCGGTCGCCAACGACTCCCGCGACCTGATCTACCGCGACGAGGCGATGGCCCGCGTCATCAAGCTGGCGCAACAAATCGCCGGATCCGATGCCTCCGTGATGATCACCGGCGAATCCGGCACCGGCAAGGAGGTGCTGGCGCGCTACGTGCACAGCCGCTCCAACCGCGCCAAGCGACCCTTCATCTCGATCAATTGCGCGGCGATTCCGGAGCATCTGCTGGAATCCGAGCTGTTCGGCCACGAGAAGGGCGCGTTCACCGGCGCCGTCGCGCGCCGCGTCGGCAAGTTCGAGGAAGCCACCGGTGGAACGCTGCTGCTCGACGAAATCTCGGAAATGGACGTGCGGCTGCAATCCAAGCTGCTGCGCGCGATCCAGGAGCGCGTCATCGACCGCGTCGGCGGCACGCGGCCCGTGCCGGTCGACATTCGCATCATCGCGACCTCCAACCGCAACCTCGCCGACGCCGTGCGCGAGGGCAGCTTCCGCGAGGACCTGCTGTTCCGGCTCAATGTCGTCAATCTCAAGATCCCGCCGCTGCGCGAGCGGCCCGCCGACATCCTCGAACTCGCCCAGCATTTCGCCAAGAAATACGCCGAAGCCAACGGCGTGCCGGTGCGGCCGTTGTCGGCTGACGCACGCCGCGTGCTCACCACCAATCGCTGGCAGGGCAACGTCCGTGAACTGGAAAATACCCTCCATCGCGCGGTGCTGATGGCGGATGGCGACGAGATCGGCGTCGAGGCCATCATAACCCCCGACGGCGACCGGCTCGACCTGGCCAAGACCGCGCCGGCCGTGGCGCACGCCACGCTCGCCGCCGAGCAGGTCACCCGCGCCTTGGTCGGCCGCACCGTCGCCGACGTCGAGCGCGACCTGATCCTGGAGTCGCTCAAGCACTGCCTCGGCAACCGCACCCACGCGGCCATCATCCTCGGCATTTCGATCCGGACCTTGCGCAACAAGCTCAACGAAT
>JBKQQE010000633.1:0-5207 GCA_052326245.1 Xanthobacteraceae bacterium
TGATCACCGATCCGCCGATGATGACGGGGATGTCGGCGCCGCGCTGCTTCAGCTCCGCGATCAGCAGCGGCACCAGCTTGAGGTATTCCCAGGAATGACAGCTGATGCCGACCACATCGGCACCTTGCTCGATCGCCCGCGCTGCCACCGCGGCGGGGGTCTGGAACTTGCCGAAATACTCGACCCGCATCTGCGCCTCGCGCAACATCCGCGAGACGGCGATCGCACCGTTCTCGTGCTGGTCGATGCCCATGATCGCGAGCGCAACGAATTCACGCGACATGGCGGTCCCCCGCGGTCGCCTGCGGCAACGGGTGGTCGAAAATGTCCGGCGGCATGCCGAGCGCCCTGCGCATGGTGGTGGCGATCTCGCCCATGGTCGCCGAGGCGTCGAGCGCCGCGATCACCGCGGGCACGATGTTGTCGGAGCCGCGCGCCGCGCCCGCCACCCGCGCCAGCCCCTCGCAGACCGCGCCCGGGCTTCGCTCGCGCTTGAAGCGCTCGATTTCCCCGGTATGGGCGTGCCAGGGCTCGATCTTGGAAGTCGCCACGTCGCGCAGCAGGGTGTCGTCCTCGGCCGCCATGGTGTGGACGTTGACGCCCACCACCGGCAGCTCGCCGGTCTCGACCGCGCGCTGGCCGTCTTCCATCGCCTGGTGGAACAGGTTGCGGAAATACCCTTCATTGGACAATTTTTCGGGATCGCTCATGGTCTCGATGTCATCGACGCGGGCGCGAATCCTCTTGGCCAGCTCGTCGGTGAGCGCTTCCACGAAGTACGACCCGCCCAGCGGGTCGAGCACTTTGGCCACGCCGGACTCCAGGTCGATGATCTGCTGGCTGCGCAGCCCGACGATATGCGCGTCCTTGCTCGGCGTGCGAAAGGCCTCGTCGAACGCCGAGATTTCCAGCGCCTGGACGCCGGCCAGCACCAGCGACAGCGCCTGGATCGCGCCGCGCACGATGTTGTTGACCGGCTGCTGCGCCGTCAGCGACAGGCCGGAGGTATGGCTGGTGATCGCGAGCGACAGCGAGCGGGGATTCTGCGCGCCGAATTCGTCGCGCATCATGGTGGCGTAGAGCCTTCGGGTCGCCCGGATCTTGGCGATCTCCTCGAAGAAATCCATGCCGCAGTTCACCAGCATGGCAATGCGCGGCGCGAATGCATCGACCGGCAGTCCGCGCGCGCGCAGGCCACGCACCAGATGACGCAGCTGCACGAAGCCCAGCGCCACCTCCTCCAGCGGCGCGAGCCCCGACTCGCTGAAGAAATAGGTGTCCTCGAGGTAGGCGTGAAATTTTGGCATCTGCTCCGTGCAGAAGGCGATGGAATCCAGCGCCAGGCGAACCCGGAACGCGACCGGGAGGTGCCACGCGTAGGAGCAATCCTCGGTATAGAGCGGGGCATGCAGCACCGATCCGCGCAGCTGGCTCAGCGGCACTCCGGCCTCGCGCGCGGCCAGCACCAGCCCCGCCACCGCAAAGAATCCCGGCGCGGAGTTCGAAACCGAGACGCGATCGAACGGCACACCCTCGAACAGGTCGAGAAAGTCCTGCTTCCGGCACAGCGAAACGCCCTGGGTGCCGACCGCGTCGCGCGCCAGCGGATGGTCCGGATCCAGCAACGACTGGGTCGGCGCATCGCCGATGACGTCGATCCCGGTCTGCCCGTGCTCCAGCAGGTAGCGGATCTGCGCGTTCGATCGCCGGCCGTCGCCTTCGCCGGACAGCTCCCGCTGGATCCAGGCGGCGTTGCTGTGCGGATTGGCCAGTCGCCCGCGGGTGAAGGGGAATTCGCCGGGGCGTTCCCCGGTTCCGTCGGCGGCGGTGTAGAGGCGCTGCAACGGCACGCCGGATCGGCTGGTCAGGCTCATGGCATCCCTCGCGTGGTTTCCGCGATCGCCGGGGCGCTGGGCGAGCGTCGGTCGCCGGCAGCGCCGCCGCGGCAGCCAACCCGCCGGATCTACTCAATGACGGATAAATATACTATCTGGTATAATCGTGCAAGAAGCGGTAGAATGAACCGAAGTACCGGCGCGGGGCGTCGGCGCGGGAACCTCGGGAAACGAGCCTCGGGACATTATCTCATGCAGGGATCAGGTGCGGTGCAGAAGCGAACCCGGACGGCCGCGGCGTCGCCGCGCGGCGTCAAGGCGGAACTGGTCGCGCTGAAGAAGGAGCGCATTCTCGAGGCCGCGACCCGGCTGTTCCTGCGCAACGGCTATCACGGCTCCACCATGGACCAGATCGCCGCGGCGATCGGCGTCACCAAGCCGTTCATCTACTACCAGTTTCGCGACAAGGGCGAGATCCTGGCGGCGATCTCCGGCTACGGCGCCGATCTGTCGCTGTCCGCGATCGAGGACGCCGAGCGGCAGGCCGGCACGGTGGCGGCAAGGATGCGCTGGTTTTGCCGCCGGCTGACCGTCAGCGTGATCGACCACGGCCACTTCCTCGCCGTCTATCATCGCGAGACCTCGAACCTCAACGACGCGGACCGCAAGAGGATCACGCGCCGGCGCCTGGAGATCGACGACCGCGTGAGCCGGCTGGTCAGGCTCGGCGTCGAGGCCGGCGAATTCGAGGTCGCCGATCCGGCGATCGCCGCCAGCGCCATCACCATGATGATTTCCTACTGTTTCCAGTGGTCCCGCAAGGACCCTCGGCCGACGCGCGACGAATTCGTGGAGATCGTGGCCGATATTGCCATGCGCACCCTGCTGCCGGCCGGCTCGCGCCCCGGTCGCGGCGGCGATGAGGCAACGGCCGGGAGGCGGCGATGAACGCATTGGCGGGACGGGTGGCTTTGGTGACCGGGGCCGGGCGCGGCATCGGGCGCAGCGTGGCGGTGCAGCTGGCCGGCGAGGGCGCCAGGGTCGTTCTCAACGATCTCGACGAGGCGCCGGCGCGGGAGACGGTGGCGCTGATCGAAGCGCAGGGCGGCGAGGCCATCGCGGTCGTGGGCAGCGTCACCGAGGCCGCGTTCCCGCAGCGTTTCGTCGCGGCCGCGCTCGATCGCTTCGGCGCCGTCGACATCGTCGTCAACAACGCGGGCTATATCTGGAACAGCCGGATCGAGGCGACATCCGACGAACAATGGAACGCGATGCTCGACGTTCATCTCACCGCGCCGTTTCGCATCGTGCGGCAGGTGGTCCAGCACTGGAAGCAGCCGGCCGCCGCCGGCGGCGGCGGCGCGGGCGCCGCGGCGGCGTTGCAACGCAAGATCGTCAACGTCTCCTCGATCTCCGGGACCCACGGCGCCACCGGACAGATCGCCTATTCCTCGGCCAAGGCCGGGCTGATCGGACTGACCAAGAGCCTCGCCCGCGAGCTCGGACCGCTCGGGGTCAACGTCAATGCGGTGGCGTTCGGCTGGATCGAAACCCGGCTGACGCAGGAAGCGCGGGGGGAAACCGTCATCAATGTGGGAGGCCACGACCGCCGCGTCGGCCTGCCGAAGGCGGCGCTGGAGGAGCTGCGAAACCGGGTGCCGCTGCGGCGCGGCGGCAGCCCTGAGGAAGCGGCGGGCAGCGTGCTGCTGCTGTGCCTGCCGGCGTCGGACTATATCTCCGGCCAGATCGTCGACGTCGACGGCGGCATCGCGATCTAGCGGACGCGTTTGTCCAGAGCGACGGAGCCGCCGGTCAAACGAGTCTACGAGCTGCAGTGTGGCGACAGGTTCAATGACCTCAACAGGCTGCCGAAGGCGTCCTGCCGGCATCGGAACGCGTTGCTCGTTGTCTTGCTTTGATCGGCATCCGCCTTTGTCTTTTCCGGCCTGGCTGCCGCGCGCCGGCGCGGCGGCGAATCCGCAATGAGCTCGGCGTGTGAATCCTGCCAGCGCCTGTGCGCGGCCTTTTTGGGGGGCGTGTCGGTTGTGTTGCGATCTGTCTCGCCGGTTTTGCCGGCGGTCCCGGGATCGCTCGATGGCGCCTCCACCGGCGTCGCGATCGCGACCGCCGGCGCGGGATCGGTTTCCGTCGGCTCGCGAATGTCCGGGATCGGCAGCCTGTCCGATTTCGCCGCTGTGTTCGGCTCGAGTGCGATGGCCATGGTGGCTTGATCATGCGTCATCGCGACGGCAACAGGCGCCGGCGCGATCGCCGCCCTGATCGCGATCATCGCGCCGAGGGCTGCCAGGCAAGACAGTGCGAACCATATCGTCCTGAGCATTCGCGGTCCCAAGGTTCCGGCGGGCGAGAACAGCCGATCCTCGCAACCGCGGGAGGATTAGGACCCCAACTTCAAGACTGAATTCGGGCGGGTTCGAGGCGGGCCGGACGAATCTGCGACCTGATCGTCGGGTTCGCCGCCAACGGCCGCAGTGCCGCACGCCGATCCGCGAGACCGGAAAGGGAAGGCCGAAAATGCAGCCGGCGGAATTGCGGCGACGCTTTGCTGACGCCGAGACCCGCCGTCAGCATGCCGGCTTCATGTTGCCGGCGAACGAGACCAGAGCGATGGACAAGGTGTCACCGCAATTCGCGTCAGTCCCGCCTGCCAGATGGCAAGCTCCAGCAGTCACCCGACCGCGATGAAGTAGACCGCCGCGACGAAAGCGAGGCCTGTCGCGATGACGATGATGTACGTCCAATCGAGAAACCCCGGCGCGGGATAATCAAGCCATTCGTCCTGATAGAGCTGCTGATTCTCGAGGTAGCTGCCCTGCGCAAAGAAGCCGAGTGCCTGGTCGATCCGCGTCAAGCCCTGGCGGACGGCGTGACGTGCCCTGTTGCGCTGCACGCTCATGACGACCGCGTGGATGCCGATCAGCGCCGCGACGGCTATCAAGGCCCAGGCAAATTCCGACAGCGTTTGGCCGGGGCCCTGCAGGAGCAATCGGGCGTCCTTCAGCATGGCGGCCATCAGGGTCAGGCCGGCGGAATAGATGCCCAGGACGAGATTGATCAGCTTTTCCTGGCTTGCTTCGATCGCCAACAGCTCGGCGGCATGTTTCTGATATGCAGCGAGCAAGATTGCGACTTTGTTGTCCTCTGAAGGGTTCGCAATCGAAGGGGCGAGTTTGGGCAGTTTGGGCACGGCCGTCTCACTTGATTGATTGTACCAAACGGCGGCCACTCGCACAAGTCGAGTGGTTGAGGCGCAGAGGTGACTCCTTGATCCTCTGCCAACGCTTGGGGGCGAAGTGACGCTTTGCTGGCGCGCCTCCAAAGTGTCCGACGACAAGGCCGCCGGCCCTTGGC
>JBKQQE010000634.1:0-37610 GCA_052326245.1 Xanthobacteraceae bacterium
GCTCCAGCGCCACGAACATGTCGGAGGCGCGATGCTGCAGCGACTGGAAGGTCCCGATCGCCACGCCGAACTGGTTGCGGGTCTTGATGTATTCGACCGTGGTCTTGAGCGATTCCTCCATCGCCCCCACCGCCTCGGCGCACAGCGCGATGCGGGCGTCGTCCACCACCTGCTCGATCAGCGGCAGGCCGTTGCCCGGATCGCCCAGCGCTGCGTCGGCGCCGACCTCGACACCGTGGAAGGTGATGTCGGCGGCGCGCAGGCCGTCCTGGGTCGGATAGCCCTTGACGATCACGCCCTTGGCGTTGGCCGGCACCAGAAACGCGCCGATCCCGGCCTTGTCGCGCTGGCCGCCGCCGGTGCGGGCCGTCACCACCAATGTGCCGGCGGTGTCGCCGTGGATGACCACGAATTTCTCACCGTCGATCACCCAGCCGGCGCCGCTCTTGCTGGCCTTGGTCGAGACGTCGGCGAGGTCGTAGCGCGAGTTGCGCTCGAGCTGGGCGAAGGCCAGCGTCGCCGAGCCGTCGATTAGCGACGGCAAATGCTTGGCCTTCTGCGCCGCCGATCCGCCGTGGCGGAGGAAGCCGCCGCCCAGCACCACGGTGGCGAGATAGGGCTCCAGCACCAGCGCGCGGCCGAGCGCCTCCATCACGATCATGGTTTCCACCGCCCCGGCGCCGAAGCCGCCGTCCGCCTCGTTGAACGGCAGGCCGAGCAGCCCCTGTTCGGCCAATTGGGTCCAGGCCGCCCTGCTCCAGCCGCCCGGTTCAGCGCCGTATTTCTTGCGCTGTTCGAAGTCGTAGGAATCGCCGAGCAGGCCGTCGACGCTTTCTTTGAGGAGGCGTTGCTCCTCCGACAGATCAAAATCCATTACTCAATCCTCAAATGACGAAGCCGGCATCACAGACCAAGGACCGCCTTGGCGATGATGTTGCGCTGAATTTCGTTGGAACCGCCGTAGATCGACACCTTGCGGTAGTTGAAGTAGCCCGGCGCGATCTGGGTGGTCCAGTCGGCGGCCTCGTTGCGGCCGTCCTCGTCGTCGGGCGCATAGGGCGCGCCGAACGGACCGATCACGTCGAGCAGCAGCTCGGTGATGGTCTGCTGGATCTCGGAGCCCTTGATCTTGAGAATCGAGGACGCCGGGTCCGGCTTGCCCTTGCCGTTCCTGCTCTCGTTGGCGACCACCCGCATCTGCGTCAATTCGAGCGCCTTCAGCTCGATCTCGGTGGCGGCCAGCTTCTCGCGGAAACGGGCGTCCTGCAGCATCGGCTTGTCGCCGGCCATCACCTTGGCGGCCAGCGCCTTGATGCGCCGGATCCGCTCCTTGGACATGCCGACGCGGGCGATGTTGGTGCGCTCGTTGCCGAGCAGGAACTTGGCGTAGTCCCAGCCCTTGTTCTCCTCGCCGACCAGGTTGGTGACCGGCACCTCGACGTCGTCGAAGAACACCTCGTTGACCTCGTGGCCGCCGTCGATGGTCTGGATCGGCCGCACGGTGATGCCGCGCGACTTCATGTCGATCAGGATGAAGGAAATCCCGGACTGCTTCTTCGCCGCGGGGTCGGTGCGGCACAGGCAGAAGATCCAGTCGGCATATTGCGCCAGCGTGGTCCAGGTCTTCTGGCCGTTGACCACGTAGACGTCGCCCTTGCGCTTGGCGGTGGTCTTCAGCGAGGCGAGGTCCGACCCCGAGCCCGGCTCGGAGAAGCCCTGGCACCACCAGTCGTCGAGATTGGCGATGCGCGGCAGGTAGTATTTCTTCTGCTCCTCGTTGCCGAAGGTGTAGATCACCGGCCCGACCATGTTGACGCCGAACGGCAGCGGCGACGGCGCCGGCGTCGCCTGCAGCTCCTCGAGGAAGATATATTGCTGCACCGGGGTCCAGCCGGTGCCGCCATGGGCCTTGGGCCAGTGCGGCACGGCCCAGCCCTTCTTGTTGAGAATCCGCGACCAGTTCACCAGGTCTTCCTTGCTGGTGTGGCGGCCCTCGACGAGCTTCTGGCGGATCGCCGGCGGCACGCTGTCGCGGAAGAAGGCGCGCACTTCGTCGCGGAACGCCAGCTCTTCCTTGCTGAAGCTGAGATCCATAGGTCTCTCCTCTGAAATCGGGTCCGGGGACAAGGCGCGGCCGGCGGGCCGCGCCTTGCGCAAACGTTACTGCAGGATCTCGAACAGGCCGGCGGCGCCCATGCCGCCGCCGACGCACATGGTCACCACGCCGTACTTGGCCTTGCGGCGACGGCCCTCGATCAGGAGGTGGCCGGTGAGACGGGCCCCGCTCATGCCGTAGGGGTGGCCGACCGCGATTGCCCCGCCGCTGACGTTCAGTTTCTCCGGGTCGATGCCGAGCTTGTCGCGGCAATACAGCACCTGCACCGCGAACGCCTCGTTCAGCTCCCACAGGCCGATGTCGTCGATCTTGAGGTTGTGGCGCTTCAGCAGCCGCGGGATCGCGTAGACCGGGCCGATCCCCATCTCGTCGGGCTCGCAGCCGGCCGCGACGAAGCCGCGGAAGATGCCGAGCGGCTTCAGCCCGCGGCGCGCCGCCTCCTTGTCGCTCATGATCACGGTGGCGCTGGCGCCGTCGGACAGCTGGCTGGCGTTGCCGGCGGTGACGCAGAAGCCCTCGCCGCGCACCGGCTTGAGGCCGGCGAGACCCTCGGCGGTGGTCTCCGGGCGCGGACCTTCGTCCTGGCCGAGCGTCACTTCCTTCATGGTGATGGCGCCGGTGGCCTTGTCGGCGACGCCCATCACCGTGGTGATCGGGGCGATCTCGTCCTTGAACTTGCCGCCCTGCTGCGCGGCCGCGGTGCGACGCTGGCTTTCCAGCGCGTACTCGTCCTGGCGCTCGCGCGAGATGCCGTAGCGCTTCGCCACCACCTCGGCGGTGTCGATCATCTGCATGTAGACGTCGCCCTTGATCTTCTGCAGCGCCGGATCGACCGCGTGGAAGCTGTTGATCTTGTCGTTCTGCACCAGGCTGATGGATTCGCCGCCGCCGCCGACCGCGACCTCGACGCCGTCGAACAGCACCGAGCGGGCGGCCAGCGCGATCGCCTGCAGCCCCGAGGCGCATTGCCGATCGATCGTGGTGCCGCCGACCGTGACCGGCAGGCCGGCCCGCAACAGCGCCTTGCGGGCGATGTTGCCGCCGGTCGCGCCCTGCTGCAGGGCGCAGCCCATCACCACGTCCTCGATCTCCTTGGGATCGACCTTGGCGCGGGCGACCGCCTCGCCGATGGCGTGTCCGAGCAGGGTCGCGCCCTCGGTGGCGTTGAGCGCGCCGCGATAGGCTTTGCCGATAGGGGTGCGGGCGGTGGAGACGATAACGGCATCGGTCATGACAGGTTACCTTGTGGTTGCGGGTTCGGGGGAAGCGGAATGCTGCTCCTGGGAGCGAAGCTGGTGACGTGACAATTTGCCGACCGGCGTGCGCGGCAGCTGGTCGCGGAATTCGAGCGCGGCCGGCAGTTCATGCTTGCCGATCTTGCCCGACAGGAAGTCGCGCAACGCGTCGAGCGTGAACGGCTGCGCGCCTGACTTCAGCGTGATGTAGGCCTTCGCCGCCTCGCCGCGATACTGGTCGGGCACGCCGAGCACGATGACCTCCTGCACGGCAGGATGTTCGTAGATCGCCTGTTCGATCATCTGCGGGTAGACGTTGAACCCGCCGGAGATGATCATGTCCTTCTTGCGGTCGACGAGATAGAAATAGCCGTCGGCGTCCATGTAGCCGATGTCGCCGGTGAGAAAACGGTCGCCGACGAACACCTCGGCGGTCTCCGCGGGCCGGTTCCAGTATCCCCTGGTGACGTTGGGTCCGCGAATCCGGATCTCGCCGGTTTCGCCGACGCCGAGCACGCGCGCCGGATTGTCGAGCGCGACCACGTCGAGTTCGATGCCGGGCAGCATCAGGCCGATCGATCCCGGCTTGTCGGGCCCCTCGGCGGGATGGCCGGTGCCCGGCGAGCAGGTCTCGGTCATGCCCCAGCCGCTGCGCAGCTTCATCTTGGTCTTGCGCTCGAAGATCTTCGCCACCTCGACCGGCAGCGGCGCGCCGCCGGAGCCGCACTGCACCAGCGAGGAAAGATCGCGCTGGTCGAGATCCGGCAGATTGGCGATCGCGATCCACATGGTCGGAACGCCGGGAAAGGCGGTGGCGCGCTTCATCTCGATGTCGCGCATCACCGCCTCGACGTCGAAGCGCTGATGCAGCGAGATCAGGTCGCCGCTCTTGAGGCTGCGCAGCAGGATCACGGTGAGCGCGTAGATATGGAACAGCGGCAGCACGCAGATGACGCGCTCGACGGCGTTGCGCGCGGCGCGCGCCGGCGCGCCCCAGACGTCGTAGATTCCCACCGCCGAGGTGAGGTTCTTGTGCGTCAGCATCGCGCCCTTGGGCAGCCCCGTGGTCCCGCCGGTGTATTGCAGCAGCGCGACGTCGTCGGGATCGATCTGCGGCCAGGCCAAGGGCGGCGCGGCGTCCTTGACGAAGGAGCGGAACGTGACGATGGCGTCGGAAACCGGGTACGGCGCCTTGGCAACGCCGACCTCGCCCCAGTTGCCGTCCTCGCAGACGATCAGCCGGTCGATCAGGCCGCGGTCGAGAAACTTCAGCGCGGTCGGCAGCAGCGCGGCGATGTCGCTGGTCACCAGCACGCGCGCGCCGCTGTCGGCGAGCTTGTGCGACAGCGCGCGTTCGCCGTCGAGCGGGCTCAGGTGCACCACCCTCGCCCCCGCCTTCAGCGCCCCGAAGAAGCAGACCGGGTGATCAGGCGTGTTGCCGAGAAACAGCGCAACGGAGGTGTCGCGGCCGTAGCCGGCTCGCAGGAACGCCGCGGCCGCGGCGTCGACCAGGGCGCCGAGCCCGGCATAGCTGATCGGCCGGTCGCGAAACTCGATCGCCGGGCGCGCGCCATAGTCCCTCACGGCCTCGTCGAGCAGGCCGGGAACCGTGCCGAACGGAATCGGCGTGCTCCAGCGCACGCCGTCCGGATAGTATTTCTCGCCGGGATAGGCCATCGCGATCAGCCTGCCTTCGCCGCCCCCCGGGCCCAGGACGCAAAGGTCTCGCCCTGGTCGGCGAGGCGCTTCAACAGCGGCGCCGGCTCGAGCGAAGCGTCGTTGGTCTCCCGCGCGTAGAACGACAGACGGTCGGCGATCTGCTTCAGGCCGACCTGGTCGGCGTAGAACATCGGTCCGCCGCGATAGACCGGCCAGCCGTAGCCGTACAGCCAGATCACGTCGATGTCGCTCGGTCGCGCCGCGATCTTCTCCTCGAGAATCCGCGCGCCCTCGTTGATCATCGGATACATCATGCGCTCGAGGATCTCCTCGTCGCTGACGACGCGGCGCTTGAGGCCGAGGCGGGCGCAGGTCTCCTCGATCAGCTTTTCGACCTCGGGATCGGGCAGCGGCGCCCGCGAGCCGCCTTCGTACTTGTAATAGCCCTTGCCGGTCTTCTGGCCGAAGCGGCCGGCCTCGCACAGCGCGTCGGCGATCTCCGACTTGATGCCGCGATCCTTGCGCGAGCGCCAGCCGATGTCGAGGCCGGCGAGATCGCCCATGGCGAACGGTCCCATCGGCATGCCGAACCTGGTGACCACGGCGTCGATCTGCTGCGGCAGCGCGCCCTCGAACAACAGCTTCTCGGCCTGCTTGCCGCGCGCCGCGAGCATGCGGTTGCCGACGAAGCCGTCGCAGACGCCGACCACCGCCGGCACCTTGGCGATGCGCTTGGCGATCGACACCGCAGTGGTCAGCGCGTCGGGCGCGGTCTTCTCGGCGCGCACGATCTCGCACAGCTTCATGACGTTGGCGGGGCTGAAGAAGTGCATGCCCAGCACGTCCTGCGGCCGCTTGGTGACGGCGGCGATGGCGTTGATGTTGAGATAGGAGGTGTTGCTGGCCAGCACCGCGCCGGGCTTGGCGAACTGGTCGAGCTTGGTGAACACCTCCTTCTTGATGTCCATGGTCTCGAACACGGCCTCGATCACCAGGTCCGCGTCCTTGACGTTTTCAAGGCCGACGACGCCGGTGATCAGGGCCATGCGCTTGGCCGGCGCATCCGCCGGGATGCCGCCGCGCGCCGCGGTCGCCTCGTAGTTCTTCTGCATGACGCCGAGGCCGCGCTTGAGCTGCTCTTCGCCGGTCTCGATCAGGGTGACCGGAATACCGGCATTGGCGAACGACATCGCGATGCCGCCACCCATGGTTCCGGCGCCGATGATGGCGACGCGGTCGACCTTGCGCGCCTTGGTCCCTTCCGGAACGCCGTCGATCTTGGCGGCCTCGCGCTCGGCGAAGAAGGCGTGGCGCTGGGCCTTGGACTGATCGCCGGCCACCAGCTTCATGAAGCTTTCGCGCTCCTTCTTCAGCGCCTCGTCGAACGGCACGTCGAAGATCCAGCTCACCGCCTCGGCGCAGGCCAGCGGCGCCTCGAGCCCGCGGTTACGCTTGTTGGCCGCGGCGGCCGCGTTGGTGAAGATGGAGCGGTCGGCTTTTGCCGCCGCGAGCTTGGAATTGTCGTCGCGCAGGCGCCGCAGCGGACGGTTTTCCGCCAGCACCTTGCGGGCGAAGGCTTCGCCGCCCGCGGCCGGGCCTTCCACGATCTCCTCGATCAGGCCGTTCTGCAGCGCCTCGGCCGCGCCGATCGGATCGCCGCTCACCACCATCTTGACGCCGAGTTCCGGGCCGACCGCGCGCGGCAGGCGCTGGGTTCCGCCGGCGCCGGGCAACAGGCCGAGCTTGACTTCGGGCAGGCCGAGCTTGGCGTCCTTGGTGGCGACGCGGAAGTGGCAGCCGAGCGCCACTTCGAGGCCGCCGCCGAGCGCGGTGCCGTGAATGGCTGCGATCACCGGCTTGGGACAGTTCTCGATGTCGGAGATCACCTCGCCGAGACCGGGCGGCTTCGGCGGCTTGCCGAATTCGGTGATGTCGGCGCCGGCAATGAAGGTGCGCCCCGCGCAGGTCAGCACCACCGCCTTGACCTGCGGATCGCTGCCCACTTGCTTGATCGCGGTGCTGATGCCGAGACGAACGGCGGCGCTGAGCGCGTTCACCGGCGGGCTGTCGACCGTGACAATGGCGATTCCATCGTGACGTTCCACCTTCACAACTTCACTCACGCCGCTCTCTCCCTCTCGCTCTGCGTGACGGTGCGCAGTTTCGGGATTTGCCCAATTTTCGCGCACGCCGACGTCGATTTCGCGCTGCGGAATTTAATTTCACAGCTTGACACGGAGGGTTATTTTGAAGAGCGTCCGTTGTCAACGAGGAACGGTGCGACCTAGTACCCAGTTTCCGAAGTTCGTGAGTCGCTTGCCGCATTCTCCCCACACGAACTTCGGAAACCAATGGGTACTAGAATCATAGACTTGCTAGTGCCCTTTGCTTTTCGAAGTTCGCGCGAGGGGTTGCCGCAATATATCGCGAACTTCGAAAAGCGGGCACTAAGGCAATGATATGAAGCGACCCGAGAAGAAGAGCGCGAGCGATCGCAACTTCGTCGTCGCGCTGTCGCGGGGTCTTGATGTGTTGCGCGCGTTCCGGCCCCAGGACGGCCTGCTCGGCAATCAGGAGATCGCCGCGCGCACCAATCTGCCGAAGCCGACGATTTCACGTTTGACCTACACGCTGACCAAGCTGGGCTATCTTACGCCGGTTCCACGGTTCGAGAAATACCAGCTGGCGCCGGCGGCGATGGCGCTCGGCTACTCCGCGCTGACCAATCTCGGCATCCGCCATGTTTCGGATCCGTTTCGCGACAAGCTGATGCGGGAAACCGGCGGCGCCGTCGCGATCGGCGCGCGCGACCGCCTCAGCATGATCTATTTCGGCCAGAGCCGCGGCGACCTCACGGTCGGCGTGCTGCTCGACGTCGGTTCGCGGATTCCGATAGCGACCACCGCGATGGGGCGGGCCTATCTGCTGGCGCTGCCCGACGACGAGCGCAGCGCGCTGCTGCGGGAAATTCGCGAACAGGCGGGCAACCGCTGGGCCAAGGTCCGCGAGGGCATCGAGCGCGCCGGCGAGATGGTCGCCAAGCACGGCTTCACGATTTCCGCCGGCGAGTGGCACAGCGACATCCACGCCGCGGGCGTCGCCCTGACCCTGAACGACGGCACCGGCCCCTATGCGTTTAATTGTGGTGCTCCGGCCTTCAAGTTTTCCGAGGATCGACTTATAAACGATATCGGGCCGCGGCTGGTGGCCATGGCGAAGAGCATCGAGAAGGCAATGACTGGCCGGCCGGGCACCGGCCGCGCGGATTCGACACACAATCACAACAATAATAACAACACCAAGAAATCGAGATCGGGAGGGAAAGTTGCGCGGTTGGTCGAAGGGATCGGATAGCAGCTGCATGAAACGCGACCGCGCCAGGCGGTCGAACGCAGCAGATGCGGGCACAGGCCGCGACCGATGACGTCAGCACAGGATCTGGGACCGGAGCCCCTGCTTTCGGTCCGTGACGTTTGCGTCACTTTCGGAGGCATCGTTGCGCTGAACGGCGTGTCGTTCGACATGCGGCGCGGCAATATTCTCGGGCTGATCGGCCCGAACGGCGCCGGCAAGACCACGCTGTTCAACTGCCTGAGCCGGCTCTACCAGCCGAGCCGGGGCGACATCCTGCTCGATGGTCGAACCATCCTGAAGCAGCCGCCGCACCGGATCCCGGATATCGGGATCGGCCGCACCTTCCAGAACGTCGCGCTGTTCAACAATCTGTCGGTGCTCGACAACATCAGGATCGGCGCCCATTCCCGCACTCGCAGCGACGCCGTCAGCGACATGCTCAAGCTGCCCTGGGTGCGGCGCGAGGAAAAAGCGCTGGACAAGCGCGCGAGAGAGATCGCCGACTACCTCGACCTGCTCGATGTCGCGGAGCGGCCGGTGGCCGGCCTGCCGTTCGGCACCCAGAAGCGCGTCGAACTCGGCCGCGCGCTCGCCGCCGAGCCGAAGATCCTGCTGCTCGACGAACCGGCCGGTGGCCTCAACCACGAGGAGGTTCATGCGCTCGGCGACCTGATCCGGAAGATCCGCGACCAGCGCGGCATCACCGTGCTTTTGGTCGAGCATCACATGGGGCTGGTGATGTCGATCGCCGATCACGTCGTCGCGCTGAATTTCGGCAAGAAGCTCGCCGAAGGACCGCCAGCCGCCGTGCAGTCCGACCCGGAGGTGATCAAGGCCTATCTCGGGAGCAAGGACACATGACCGCGATGCTGGAGATCGAGGACCTGCGGGCCTATTACGGCCAGGTGCAGGCCCTGCACGGGCTGCAGTTCAGCCTCGAGGAAGGCAGCGTGACGGCGCTGCTCGGCGCCAACGGCGCCGGCAAGACCACGACGCTGCGGTCGATCTGCAACATGATCCGCTCGACTGGAACCATCCGCTTCGACGGCACGTCGCTGGCCGGCCGCTCCACCGAGGACATCGTCAAGCTCGGCATCGCCCATGTTCCGCAGGGGCGCGGCACCTTCACGGCCATGACGGTCGATGAGAACCTGCAGCTCGGCGCCATGACCAGGCGCGACAAGCGGGCGATCACCGACGACATCGCGCGAATGTACGACCACTTTCCCAAGCTGAGGGAACGCGCCGGCCAGCAGGCCGGCACGCTCAGCGGCGGCGAGCAGCAGATGCTGGCGGTGGCGCGCGCGCTGATGCTGCGGCCGCGGCTGATGCTGCTGGACGAGCCGTCGTTCGGGCTGGCGCCGCTGGTGGTGCGCGACCTGTTCGGCATTCTTCGCAAGATCAACGAGGACGAAAAGGTGACGATCCTGGTGGTCGAGCAGAATGCCCAGCTTGCGCTGGCGATCGCCAAGCAGGCCTATGTGATCGAAACCGGACGTATCGTGATGACGGGCGAGGCCTCGGCGGTCGCCAACAACGAAGACATCCGCAAGTCTTATCTCGGATATTGAGGGCCATAGCCATGGAGCTTCTCGTCAACCAGGTTCTGGCCGGCATCGCCACGGGGGCGATCTACGCCTGCATGGCGCTCGCGCTCGTCATGATCTACCAGGCCATCGACAACCTGAATTTCGCCCAGGGCGAAATGGCGATGTTTTCGACCTTCATCGCCTGGCAGCTGATCCAGTGGGGCGTGCCGTACTGGGTCGCCTTCGTGCTGACGCTGGCGATTTCGTTCGTCGGCGGCATCGCGATCGAACGCATCCTGTTCAAGCCGCTGGCGCATGCGCCGATCCTGACCACCGTTGCCGGCTTCATCGCGCTGTTCGCCATCATCAACAGCGTCGCCGGCCTGACCTGGGACTTCACCATCAAGCAGTTTCCCTCGCCGTTCGGCTCGCGGCCGTTTCTCGGCAGCCAGCTGATCTCGACCCACCAGGCGGGCATGATCGGGGTGACGCTGGTGCTGCTGCTGCTGCTCTACTTCTTCTTCCGCTTCACGCGGGTCGGCCTCGCGATGCGGGCGGCGGCCTCGCTGCCGGAATCGGCGCGGCTGGTCGGCGTCAATGTCGGCTGGATGATCGCGCTCGGATGGGGCATGGCTTCCGCCATCGGCGCCATCGCCGGCATGCTGATCGCCCCGGTGGTGTTTCTCGAGCCCAACATGATGGGCGGCGTGCTGCTCTACGGCTTCGCCTCGGCGGTGCTGGGCGGCCTCACCAGCCCGTTCGGCGCCGTGGTCGGCGGCTTCCTGGTCGGCATCTTCGAAAACCTGGTGGGCACCTACATCCCCGGCGTCGGCAACGAACTGAAGCTGCCGATCGCGCTGGCGCTCATCGTGACCGTGCTTGTCGTCAAACCCAACGGCCTGTTCGGCCGCACCGTCGTGCAGCGAGTGTGACAATGTCGATAATTCAGGAAACCGTCGCCCCCGCCGCCGCCGCCGCCGTCACCACCAAGACGTCGATTGCCCGGATCGCCTCGCTGGTGGTCCTGGTGCTGCTGCTGGTGACGCCGCTGTTCGTCAAGAATTTCGTCATCTTCCAGCTGACGATGTGGCTGGTCTATGCCATCGCCATCGTGGCGCTGAACCTGCTCACCGGCGGCAGCGGCCAGTTTTCGCTCGGCCAGAGCGCGTTCTACGCGCTCGGCGCCTACACCTCCGGGATCCTGATGGAGAGCGCGGACGTCAACTACGTGCTGACGCTGCCGGCCTCGGGGCTGATCTGCTTCATCGCCGGCGTGCTGTTCGGCCTGCCGGCGCTGCGGCTCAGCGGCGTCTATCTGGCGCTGGCGACCTTCGCGCTGGCGACCGCGATGCCGCAGCTGTTGAAACTCGGCGTGTTCGAGCACTGGACCGGCGGCGTCCAGGGCCTGGTCGTCACCAAGCCGGATCCGCCGTTCGGACTGCCGATCTCGCAGGACATGTGGCTGTACTATTTCACGCTCGCGGTGGCGCTCGCGATCTACGCGCTGTCGGTCAATCTGCTGAACTCGCGCACCGGCCGCGCCATGATGGCGATCCGCGACAACCAGATCGCGGCCTCGGCGCTCGGCGTCAACCTGTCGCTCTACAAGACGCTGGCGTTCGGCATCAGCGCCGCCTTCACCGGGGTCGCCGGCGCGCTCGGCGCCATCGTCGTGCAGTTCGTGGCGCCGGACGGCTACACCATCCAGCTCGCCATCGCGATCTTCCTCGGCATGGTGGTGGGCGGCGTCGGCTGGCTGCCGGGATCGCTGGCGGGCTCGGCCTTCATCGTGTTCGTGCCCAACATCGCCGAAGGCATCTCCAAGGGCCTGTCCGGCGCGGTGTTCGGGGCGCTGCTGATCGTCGTGATTTTCGTGATCCCGCACGGCGCGCGCCAGGTCGCGCTGTACGGCGAGACCCTCGCCAAGAAACTGTTCAAGAACTAAGACGAAGAAGAAGGACCTCCCTCAAATGTTTATCCGTTCTACCGTCACCGGCCTTGCGGCCGCTATTGCTGCTGTTGCGTTCACCGCCGCCACCGCGCAGGCGCAAAAGACCTACGATACCGGTGCCACCGACACCGAGATCAAGATCGGCAACATCATGCCCTACAGCGGGCCGGCGTCGGCCTACGGCATCATCGGCAAGATCGAGGCGGCCTATTTCGCCATGATCAACGAGCAGGGCGGCATCAACGGCCGCAGGATCAACTTCATCAGCTACGACGACGGCTACAGCCCGCCGAAGGCGGTCGAGCAGGCCCGCAAGCTGGTGGAGAGCGACGAGGTGCTGCTGGTGTTCAGCCCGCTCGGCACCCCGTCGAATTCGGCGATCGAGAAATACATGAACGCCAAGAAGGTGCCGCAGCTGTTCGTGGCCACCGGCGCCACCAAGTTCGGCGACGCGAAGAACTTTCCCTGGACCATGGGCTGGCAGCCGCCCTACCAGAGCGAAGGCAAGATCTACGCGAAGTACCTGCTGAAGGAAAAGCCGGGTGCCAGGATCGCGATCATGTACCAGAACGACGACTTCGGCAAAGACCTGCTGAAGGGGCTGCATGACGGCCTCGGCGACAAGGCTTCGATGATCGTCGCGGAGGACAGCTACGTGGTAGCGGAGCCTTCGATCGACTCCCACGTCGTCAAGCTCAAGGCCACCGGCGCCGACACCTTCATCAGCATCACGACGCCGAAATTCGCCGCCCAGGCCATCAAGAAGGTCGCCGAGCTCGGCTGGAAGCCGACCTTCTTCCAGAGCAATGTCGGCGCCTCGGTTGGCAGCGTGATGAAGCCCGCCGGCTTCGAGAACGGCCAGGACATCCTCTCCGCCGCCTACGCCAAGGACGGCGCGGATTCGCAGTGGGATACCGACGAGGGCATGAAGAAGTTCTATGCCTTCCTCGCCAAATACGCGCCCGACGCCAACAAGACCGACGGCTCGGTGGTGTACGGCTACGGCGAGGCGCAGACCATGGTCCAGGTTCTCAAGCAGGCCGGCGATACGCTGACCCGCGAGAACATCATGAAGCAGGCGGCCAGCCTCAAGGCCTTCGTGCCCGACACCCTGCTTCCGGGGGTGAAGGTCAACACCAGCGCCACCGACTTCTACCCGATCGAGCAGCTGCAGATGATGCGCTTCAAGGGCGAGAAATGGGAACTGTTCGGGCCCACCATCAGTGGCGAGGTCGGCGGTTAACCTTTTCCCCTCAACTCACGTCGAAATGAAGCCCCCGCGACGCTGTCGCGGGGGCTTTTTCTTGAACGCCGCCCGCGAAAGGTATTCACTGCCGGTCGAGAAACCCGACAGAGGTTTCCGGAAAAGACACCGAACACATCGACCAAAGGGAGAACCGAAATGGCCCACGTCTCGCGACGCCAGATGCTGCTTTCGACCGCCGGTTTTGCGCTCGCCGCAGGCAGCAGCGCCGCCTTCGCCGACAAAAAATACGACACCGGCGCCACCGACACCGAGATCAAGATCGGCAACATCATGCCCTATAGCGGACCGGCATCCGCCTACGGGGTGATCGGCAAGACCGAGGAAGCCTTCTTCCGCAAGATCAACGCCGAAGGCGGCATCAACGGCCGCAAGATCAACTTCATTTCCTATGACGACGGCTACAGCCCGCCGAAGACCGTCGAGCAGGCCCGCAAGCTGGTCGAGAGCGACGAAGTGCTGCTGATCTTCAATTCGCTGGGAACGCCGACCAACTCCGCGATCCACAAATACATGAACAGCAAGAAGGTGCCGCAGCTGTTCGTGGCCACCGGCGCGACCAAGTGGAACGACCCGAAGGAGTTTCCCTGGACCATGGGCTGGCAGCCCAACTACCAGAGCGAGACGCGGATCTATGCGAAATATCTCCTGAAGGAGAAACCGGGCGCCAGGATCGCGGTGCTTTACCAGAACGACGACTACGGCAAGGACTACCTGAAGGGACTGAAGGACGGCCTCGGCGCCAAGGCGGCCTCGATGATCATCATCGAGGAGCCCTACGAGGTGTCCGAGCCGACCATCGACTCGCATATTGTCAGGATGAAGTCGCTCAACGCCGACGTCTTCGTCAACATCACGACGCCGAAATTCGCGGCGCAGGCGATCAAGAAAGTCGCCGAGATCGAGTGGAAGCCGCTGCACTTCCTCAACAACGTCAGCGCCTCGATCGGCGCCGTGATCAAGCCCGCCGGCTTCGACAAGGCCCAGGACATCATCTCGGTCACCTACATGATGGACCCGCTCGATCCGCAGTGGAAGGACGATCCCGGCATGAAGGCCTTCGACGCCTTCCTCGCCAAGGACTTCCCCGAGGGCAACCGCGCCGACGGCAACGTGATCATCGGCTTCAACGTCGCCCAGACGCTGGTGCAGGTGCTGAAGCAATGCGGCGACGATCTGACGCGCGAGAACGTGATGAAGCAGGCCGCCAGCCTGAAGAATTTCAGGACCACCAACCTGTTGCCCGGCATCACCATCAACACCGACGCCAGCGACTTCGCGCCGATCGAGCAGCTGCAGCTGATGAAGCTGAAGGGCGAGCGATGGGAGCTGTTCGGCCCCGTGCTCAGCGGCGAGGTCAGCGGCTAGCACTTTATCGATGATTCGAGAGATGGCTCGAGCACCGGAGCCCCCCGCGAGGCGGGGGGCTTTTTTCTTCGACGCGCGCGGTCGCCGCAAGCCATGCTATGCTTGGCTGCATCGCCCCGGACGATCCCGTCCTTGCGCTTTGCGTTCCCGACATGTGATTCAAGCCGCAGATGACCGACCGCCGCCCCCTGCTCCGCTCGATCTTCGACGCCGCCGTCGCCGCCGCCCATCCCGATCGGGTGCTCGCGGCGCATCTGCCCGCGGTCCCCGCGGGGCGGATCGTCGTTCTCGCCGCCGGCAAGGCCGCCGCCGCCATGGCCGCGGCCGCCGAGCGCCATTACCTCGATCGGCTCGAGCTTGACCCGGCGCGGCTTGGCGGCCTCGCCACCACGCGTCACGGCCACGGCGTTGCGACCCGGCGGATTCGCGTCATCGAGGCCGGCCACCCGGTCCCCGACGAGGCCGGGCTGCGGGCGGCCGACGAGACGCTGTCGCTCGCGGCTGAGGCCCGCGCCGACGACCTCGTGCTGGTGCTGCTGTCGGGCGGCGGATCGGCGAACTGGATCGCGCCCGTCGCCGGCGTCAGCTTCGCGCAGAAGCAGCAGCTCACCCGGGCGCTGCTGCGCTCGGGCGCGCCGATCGGCGAGATCAACACCGTGCGCAAGCACCTGTCGCGCATCAAGGGCGGGCGGCTCGCCCGCGCCGCCTTCCCCGCGGCGATCGTCACGCTGGCGATCTCGGACGTTCCGCACGACGATCCGGCGGTGATCGCCTCGGGCCCGACCGTGCCCGATCCCTCGACGCTGGCGGACGCGCGCGCCATCGTCGCCCGCTATCCGCTGGCCATCGACGACGCGGTCCGGCGCGCCCTCGACGACCCGCTCAACGAGACCTGCAAGCCCGGCGAGCCGGCATTCGCCCGCGCCCGGTTTGAACTGGTCGGCCGCCCGCGCGACTCGCTCGCCGCCGCCGTCGCGGTCGCCCGCGCCGCCGGCTACGAGGTGGTCGACCTCGGCGCCGATCTCGAGGGCGAAGCGCGCGACGTCGCCGCCGCGCATGCGCAACTGGCACGGCAGGCGCTGGCGGACGGCCGGCGCCTCGCCATTCTGTCCGGCGGCGAACTCACGGTCACGGTGAAGGGCGACGGCCGCGGCGGCCCCAACCAGGAATACGCGCTGGCGCTGACCGCGCAGCTTAGCGATGCCGACGGCATCAGCGCGCTGGCCGCCGACACCGACGGCGCCGACGGCGGCGCCGGCGCGCCGACCGACCCCGCCGGCGCCATCATCGACGCGCGCAGCTTCGCGGCGATCCGCAGCCGCGGGCTCGATCCGCAGGCCGCGCTCGACAACAACGATGCCACCGGATTTTTCGCCGCCACCGGCGATCTGCTGGTCAGCGGTCCGACGCTGACCAATGTCAACGACGTCCGGGTGATCCTGGTGGATCCGGAGACGGCGTGATCGGCGGCATTGTCACGCGCCGAATGTGAGACGGACGACAACAGCCCAGAGCACCTGTCATTGCCCGGTTCAACCGGGCAATCCAGTAAACGCAGGCGATGCTTGCGAAAAATACGATCGTCGCGGCGTACTGGGTCGCCCGGTCAAGCCGGGCGACGACAGTGGTGGGTGGGGCGGATGCCTCGCGTCACAGCCGACGTCATGCTCGGGCACGACGGGGCAGATACCCGGCTTAAAAAGCCGTCAGCTTGTCCAGGATCCGCAGCAGCGCGGTGCGGTCGGCCTCGCCGAGCAGCGCGTTCAGCCGCGCCTCGTGCTTGGTCGCCACCAGCCGCTTGGCGCGCGCCAGGATGGTCCGCCCCTTGTCGGTCAGCATCACCTGGTGCGAGCGCCGGTCATGGGGCGAGCGGACCCGCTCGCAGAGCTGGCGGCTTTCCAGCCCGTCCAGCATCGACACGAAATTCGGCCGCAGGATCCCGAGCGTCGAGGCGATCTCGGTCTGGTTGCGGCCGGGATTGCGTTCCAGCAGCACCAGCACCGAAAACTGCGCCGGCGTCAGCTGCAGCGACGCGACGCTGCGGATGAAATCCTCGAAGATCCGCAGCTGCGCGCGCTTGAACTGGTAGCCGAGCAGCTGCGCGAGTTCGCCAAGCTGCAGCGGACCGCCGTCGGCGGCCGGCGCCTGGTCCTTACGCGCCGCCGGTTGCGCCTGCAGCGCGGATGCAGTTCTGGAAGCGGCCATCGCCCTCACCCGTCATGGGCCTGGCCTGCCCGCGTTGCCTCGGGCGGACCGGCACCGTCAATCATCGCGGCCCGGCGCCGGCGTGTCAGTCCGGGACGGCCCGCGGTGGTCATCCAAAGTCGCTTGAGATGATACCCAATAATTGTTATGAAGTATATCAAATTGCGATCGGCGGGCCAACCGCCCGCAAGCCGGACCGCGCGCCACCGCGCGCCCTTTCGGATTTCGCCTTGACGCCGCGCGCGGTTCAAGCACGAAGTCGGCGGGCGGCTGCGGCGGATCGGCTCGAACGTGCCGCACCGGTGCTCGGGGGTCCAAAGCGGGCACCAGCACCTGAGGGGGGAACCGAGACCTTGGATACCACCATCCTGCTGTTCCTGCTTCAGGACGGCATCACCAGCGGCGCGGTCTATGCCCTGCTCGGCCTCGGGCTGGTGCTGGTGTTCGCCGTGACCCGCGTGATCCTGATTCCGCAGGGCGAGTTCGTCACCTATGGCGCGCTGACCTACGCGACGCTGTCGACCGGCAATGTGCCGGGCACGGCCTATCTCGTCGCGATGATGGGGCTGGTCGCGCTGTGCTTCGACCTGATCGCCGCGCGCCGCCGGCTGAATGCCGGGGTGATCGCCCGCGCGCTCGCCGTCAACGTCGCCCCGCCGCTGGTCATCCTCGGCCTCGCCATGCTGGCCACCCGGGGACCGGCGAACAACCTGGTCAATTTCGGGCTGTCGCTGGTGATCGTGGCGCCGATCGGGGCCTATCTCTACCGCATCGCCTTCCAGCCGATCGCCCATGCCTCGGTGCTGGTGCTGCTGATCGCCTCGGTCGGCGTCCACCTGGCGATGCAGGGGCTGGGGCTGCTGTTTTTCGGCGCCGAGGGCCTGCGCGCGCCGCCGCTCTCGAACACCGCGCTCACCCTCGGGTCGCTGCGCTTCACCGGCCAGAGCCTGACCGTCTACGCCATCGCGGTGGCGCTGATCGTCGGCCTCTGGCTGTTCTTCGGCTACACCCTCTACGGCAAGGCGCTGCGGGCGACCGCGGTGAACCGGCTCGGCGCGCGCCTGGTCGGCATCCGCACCACGCTGTCGGGCCAGATCGCGTTTCTGCTCGCCGCCACCATCGGCGCGGTGTCCGGCATCCTGATCGTGCCGATGACCACGATCTACTACGACAGCGGCTTCCTGATCGGGCTGAAAGGCTTCGTGGCCGCCATCATCGGCGGCCTGGCGAGCTACCCCGTCACCGCGCTGGCGGCGATCGTGGTCGGCATCGTCGAGGCGTTCTCCTCGTTCTACGCCAGCAACTACAAGGAGGTCATCGTCTTCACCCTGATCATCCCGGTGCTGCTGGTGCGCTCTTTCGCGCAACCCGCGCTTGACGACGACAAGGAGTGACGGCGTGCAGCGTTGGCCTCTTCTCGTATTCGCGCTGGCGCTGGCCGCCATCCCGCTGCTGCCCGGCGTGCCGCCGTTCTGGATCGTGCTCTTGGACAATATCGGCCTCACCGCGCTGGTGGCGATGGGACTGGTGCTGCTCACCGGCGTCGGCGGGCTGACCTCGTTCGGCCAGGCCGCGTTCTGCGGCTTCGGCGCCTACACCACCGCCGTGCTGACGACGAGCTACGGGCTGTCGCCGTGGCTGACCTTGCCGCTGGCGCTGATCGTCAGCGGGCTCGCCGCGGTGCTGCTCGGCCTCATCACGGTGCGGCTGTCCGGGCACTACCTGCCGCTCGGCACGCTGGCCTGGGGGCTGAGCCTGTTCTACCTGTTCAGCAAGCTGGCGTTTCTCGGCCGCAACGACGGCATCTCCAGCATTCCGCCGCTGGCGCTGGGATCCGTGCAGCTGATGAGCGCGGGCAAGATCTTCTACGCGATCTGGGCCGGCGTCATCGGCGCCGGCATCCTGACGCTGAACCTGCTCGACTCGCGCACCGGGCGGGCGATCCGCGCGCTGCGGCGCGGCCACGTCGCCGCCGAGGCCTTCGGCGTCCAGACCGCGCGCGCCAAGCTGCTGGTCTTCATCTATGCCGCGGTGCTGGCGGGATTTTCCGGCTGGCTCTACGCCCATTTCCTCCGCGCGGTGAATCCGACGCCGTTCGGCGCCCAGGCCGGCATCGAGTATCTGTTCGTGGCCGTGCTCGGCGGCGCGGGCTATGTCTGGGGCGCCGTGCTCGGCGCCGGCATCGTGGTGGTGCTCAAGGATTTCCTGCAGAACTACCTGCCCTTCGTGTTCGGCGAGGGCCAGCCCGAGATCATCGTGTTCGGCGTGCTGCTGGTGGCGCTGCTGCAGGTGGCGCCGACCGGGCTGTGGCCGCGGCTGGCGGCGCTGTGGCCCTACGCGCCGCCGCGCAAGCGGCCGGGCCCCGCGCCAGCGCTGCCGGCCCGCCCCCGCTCCGACGACACCTCGGCGACGCTGCTGCGGATCGAGGGCGCGCGCAAGCAGTTCGGCGGCGTCGTCGCCGTCAACAATGTCAGCTTTGCGGTCGAGCGTAACGAGATCGTCGCCCTGATCGGCCCCAATGGCGCCGGCAAGAGCACCACCTTCAACCTGATCACCGGGGTGCTCACCTCCACCGCCGGCACCATCTCGCTGTTCGGCCGGCCGATCGGACACGCGCCGCCGCAGGAAATCGCGCGGCGCGGCGTCGCCCGCACGTTCCAGCACGTCAAGCTGGTGCCCGACATGACGGTGCTGGAAAACGTCGCGCTCGGCGCCCACCTGCGCGGGCGGTCGGGAGCGGTGGCGAGCATGCTGCGGCTCGACCGCGCCGACGAGGCCAAGCTGCTGGCGGAGGCCGCGCGGCAGATCGACCGCGTCGGATTGAGCGAGCAGATGCACATGCTCGCGGGCAATCTCGCGCTCGGCCAGCAGCGCATCGTCGAGATCGCGCGCGCGCTGTGCGTCGACCCGATCCTGCTGCTGCTCGACGAACCTGCGGCGGGACTGCGCCACCGCGAGAAGCAGCAGCTCGCCGAGCTGCTCGGCCAGCTGCGCGCCGAGGGCGTCTCGGTGCTGCTGGTCGAGCACGACATGGGCTTCGTGATGAATCTGGCCAACCGCATCGTCGTGCTCGACTTCGGCACCAAGATCGCCGAAGGCGTGCCGGCCGAGATCAAGTGCAATCCCGAGGTGATCAAGGCCTATCTGGGAGGCGTGGAATGAGCCCGCCGCTTCTGTCCGCCACCGGCGTGTCGGTGGCCTACGGCAAGGTCGAGGCCGTGCGCGCCGTGTCGCTCGAGGTCGCGGCCGGCGAGATCGTCACCATCGTCGGCGCCAACGGCGCCGGCAAGACCACGCTGCTCAACGCGATGATGGGGATCCTGCCGCTCGACGGCAGCGTCGCGTTCGCCGGCAAGGATATCAGCCATCGCGATATCGAGGATCGGGTCGCCGCCGGCTTGTCGCTCGTCCCCGAACACCGCGAGCTGTTCGCCAGCATGACGGTGGAGGAAAACGTCGAGCTCGGCGCCTTTCGCGGCCGGCGTACCACCGAGGCCTTCGAGCAGGTCTATACGCTGTTCCCGCGGCTGAAGGAACGCCGCACCCAGATCGCCGGCACGCTGTCCGGCGGCGAGCAGCAGATGCTGGCGATGGGCCGCGCGCTGATGGGCAAGCCGAAGCTCCTGATGCTCGACGAACCGAGCCTTGGGCTCGCGCCGCGCATCGTCGCCGACATCTTCAAGATCATCGGCGACCTGCGCCAGACCGGCGTCTCGGTGCTGCTGGTCGAACAGAATGCCCGCGCCGCGCTCAGGATCGCCGACCGCGCCTATGTCATGGAACTCGGCGAGTTCGTGCTCAGCGGCGCGGCGGCGGAGGTCGCGGCCAATCCGCGGGTCGAGGCCAGCTATCTCGGCCTGCAGGAGAACGGCGCCGACGCGGCTGCGCGTGCGGAACCATAGGCGCGGCCGCATTCCCTCAGCCACATTTACCCCCGCGCCGTGCTCAGGCTTCGGAAAACCGGTGCCCGCTTTTCCGGATCATGCTCTAAGATCCCGCTGCAATCGGTGGGAGGTAGGCAATGGACGCGGCAGACCTGCGGGTGTTCGAGGCCGTCGCCCGGCTGGGCGGCATGAACAAGGCGGCGATCGAACTCAATACCGTGCAGTCCAGCGTGACCGCGCGCATCAAGGCGCTGGAGGAGCGGCTGGGCGTGGCGTTGTTCCACCGCAGCAATCGCGGCGTCACGCTGACCGACGCCGGACGCCGGCTGTTGCCTTACGCGCGGCGGGTCGCGCGCCTGCTGCAGGACGCGAGATGCGCGGCGCGCGACGACGGCGCGCCGGTCGGCGCGCTGGTCGTCGGCTCGCTGGAGACTACGGCCGCGCTGCATCTGTCGCCTTGCCTGGCGGCCTTCGCCGCCGCGTATCCCGGCGTCGATCTGTCGCTGCGAACCGGAACCTCGGGCGAACTGGTCGCGCAGGTGCTGGAACAGGACGTCGAGGGCGCCTTCGTGTGCGGCCCGGTCAACCATGCCGAACTCGCCGCCGAGCCGTTCTTTCGCGAAGAGCTCGTGGTGCTGACCGCGCCCGGGGTCAGGGACTTCGAGACGCTGGCGCGGCAGCCCAATTTCAAGATCATCGTGCTGCGGGCCGGCTGCTCCTACCGCTTCCGCCTCGAGGCCGTGCTGGCGCTTCGCGGCATCGTCAATCTGCGGCACCTCGAATTCGGCACGCTCGAGGCCATCATCGGCTGCGTCGGCGCCGGTCTCGGCGCGACGTTGCTGCCGCGGGCGCTGGTCGGCCCGGTGTGGCGCGAGGGCCGCGTTGCCGTGCACCCGTTGCCGCGCGACGAAGGCCTGGTCGAGACGGTCTTCATCCGGCGCCGCGACGGCTTCGCCTCGAGCGCGCTGCGCGCCTTTCTCGACCTCGCCCGGCCCGCCCTGGCGAGCCGCGATGCCGCCGAGTGAGCCGGCCATCGCGCCCGGTGATCGCCGCTATCGCGTGAAAGCATTGGCCGCCGCTGCGCTTCGATCCTAGCTTGGGTCTCCAGTAGCAAACGCGGCGAAGATGCGATGCGGCAACACTCACCCCTCGGACTTGCTTTCGGCGGCCTGCTGGCGATGGCGGCGGCCATCGGCATCGGGCGCTTCGTGTACACACCGATCCTGCCGCTGATGCTGGAGGATCTGCACTGGAGCAAATCGGACGCAGGCCTGGTGGCTTCGGCGAATTTCCTCGGCTATCTCATCGGCGCCATCGTCGCGGCGCGGCCGGTCGCGCCCGGCCGGCAGCGAAGGTGGCTGCTGGCGTGGCTGCTGGTGAGCGCGTTGAGCACCGCGGGCATGGCGCTCGACACCCATCTCGTCACGCTGATCGGGCTCAGGCTGATCGGCGGCGCGGCCAGCGCCTTCGTGATCGTGCTCGCCTCCACGCTGGTGCTGGAGCGGCTGTCGGCCGCGCGGCGCGGCTCGCTCTCGGCCATCCACTTTGCCGGGGTCGGCGCCGGCGTCATGGTCTCCGCCGCGATGGTCAGCGCGATGGTGGCGGCGGGCGCGGGCTGGCAGGCGCTGTGGATCGGGTCCGGCGCGATTGCGCTGCTGGCCACCCTGCTCGCCGCGGTGCTCGTTCCGGCACAGACCCACGCTGTCCCGGCCGCCGCGACCGAGGCCGGGGAACGCCCGGCCGGGGGACTGCCGATGCTGGTGGTCGCCTACGGCCTGTTCGGTTTCGGCTACGTGATCACGGCGACATTCCTGGTCGCAATGGTGCGGCTGGCGCCGGAGCTGCGAACGCTGGAAGGCTGGATCTGGATCGTGTTCGGGTTCGCCGCGGTCCCGTCGGTCGCGGTGTGGTCCTGGCTCGGCTCCCGGCTCGGCCTGATGACGACCTTCGCCGTCGCCTGCCTGGCCGAAGCGGTCGGTGTGGCGGCCAGCGTCGAATGGGTCACGGGCGCGGGGATCTTCCTCTCCACCATCCTGCTCGGCGGCACCTTCATGGCCGTTACCGCGCTCGGCCTGATGGCGGCCCGGCAATTGTCAGGCGCCCACGCCCAGCGGGCGATCGGGCTGATGACGGCGAGCTTCGCCGGCGGCCAGATGATCGGCCCCACCATCGCCGGCGCGCTATTCGACAGGCTCGGCAGCTTCCGCGCGCCTTCGCTGGTCGCGGCCGCGGCGCTGGTGGTCGCCGCCGCGCTGGCGGCCGCGGTGGCGCGGCCGACCGGATCGCCGCGGTCGACATGCGTATTCGATCGGCGAAAAACCTGAAGTCGCCGGGGCGGCGAACCACCCCGGCGCCTGGCGCGGCGTCGCCTCAGTTCACCACGACGTATTTGCCGTCCTTCACCGTGAGCAGGATGCGCGAGCGGTCGTCGAGACCGTAGCGGTCGGTTTCGGTGAAGTTGTAGACGCCCTGGCTGGCGGCGATTTCCCGCTCGGTCAACAGCGCCTTGCGGATCGCCTCGCGGAACTCCTGCGTGCCCGGCTTGGCCTCCTTCAGCGCCACCGGGATGACGCGCTTGAGCACCTCGAACGCGTCGTAGGCATGGCCGGCGAACTGGCTGCGGCTGTTGGCGCCGTATTTGGCCTCGTAGGCGGTGTCGAGCGCAAGTCCCGGCTTCTTGGTCAGCGCGCTGTCGGGCTGGCCTTCCGGCGCCATCACCGGGCCCGACGCCATCAGCACGCCCTCAGCCGCCTTGCCGGCGATGCCGATGAAGGCCATGCTGGCGGCGCCGTGGGTCTGGTAGATCAGCCCCTTGAAGCCGCGGTCGCGCAGCTCGATCTGCGGCAGCGCCGCCGCGGTTCCGGAGGCGCCCACCAGGACAGCGTCGGGATTGGCGGCGACCAGCTTGAGCACCTGGCCAGTGACCGAGGTATCGGCGCGCGCGAAGCGCTCCTCGCCGACGATCTGCAGCCCCATCGCGACGCCCTGCGACTTGAGGTCGTTGAACCAGAGGTCGCCGTAGGAATCCGAATAGCCGATGTAGCCGACCGTCTTGATGTTGTTCTTCTTCATGTGCGCGTACAGCACCTTGCCCATGATCGGGATCGGCTGCGGCATCACCACCGACCATTTCGCCCGCGCCGGCGTCATCGGCAGCGGCGACAGCGCGAAATGCGGCACTCCGACCTCGTTGGCCACCGTCGACACCGCAATGGTCGGCGGCGTCACCGCGGAACCCATGATGATGTCGGCATTGCCCTCGGTGATGAAGCGGCGGGCATTGGTGGTCGCCGTGGTCGGATCGCCGCCGTCGTCGCTGACCACGACCCGAAGCTTGACCCCGCCGATCTCGGTCGGCACGAAGGCGAGCGCATTGCGTTCGGGAATGCCGAGCGCCGCGCCGGGGCCGGTGGTTGCGGTGGTGACGCCGATGACGATGACGTCGCCCGCGGCGAAAGCGGGCTTCGTCAGACCCGACACGCCGAGCGCCGCGGCCGTCGCCAGAAAACTCCGTCTGTCCATCTCGTCCTCCCTTTGTGAGTCTGGGGCTTCATGCCCGCGTGTTGTAGTCCATCTTATAGTTCATCCTGTCGCTGCATTGCGACAGTTTGTGACGGCCGGTCGATTACACTTGCGTCGTATTGACCGGCCAGATCCTTGAGCTAGCCGCCGTCGGTCATGATCACGTGGTCCCCGACGGGCGTGCTGTACATGGTCTCGACCAGGGCGGCGCGATGCTCCAGCACGGCGCGCTGGTTGACCGACCCCTTGTCGGTCACCTCGCCGACATCGATCGACAGCGGCGTATCGAGCAGCAGCGCGCGCTTGACCCGCGTCGAGGACCCGGTCCCCTGGGCCATGAAGGCGGTCAGACGCTCGCGGAACGCGGCGCGGATCAGTTCATCCGAGGCGGTGGCGGCGAGATCGTCGTGCGGCAGCGTCGGGTTGATCAGGCGGCAGCCGTCGAGGTCGAGGATCACCAGGGCGCCGACCTCGTCGTGGTTGATGCCGGTAATGACCACGTCGCGCACCAGCGGCGCGCAGGCCGCGATCAGGCGCGCGCGCAGCGGTCCGACGCTGACCCAGGTGCCGCTGGCGAGCTTGAAGTCTTCGGTGATCCGGCCGTCGAAGTCGAAGCCCGCGCCGAGGTCGTCGGCGTCGGCCGGCTTCAGCGCATCGCCGAGCTTGTAGAAGCCCTCCTCGTCGAACGCCTTCGCGGTCATCACCGGCTGGCGCCAGTAGCCGGGCATGATGTTGGGGCCGCGCGCGCGCACCTCGAGCTTGCCGTTGTTGGGCACCAGCTTGGCTTCGTTGCCGGCCACCGGCAGTCCGATATGGCCGGACCGGCTGGTTTCCGGCGCCACGCACATGAAGAACGGGCCCGTCTCGGTGGCGCCGAGCCCGGTCAGCATCGGCACGCGGCGCCCGGTTTCCTGCACCGCGATGGCGTCGAGCTCATTCCAGACATGGGCCGACAGTCCCGCGCCCGAGAAGAACATCGCATGCAGGCGGCTAAAGAACTTCTTCCGCAGGCCGGCGTCCTCGCGGAAATAGGTCAGCAGCGATTCGTAGCCCTTGGGCACGTTGAAGAACACCGTCGGCGAGATCTCGCGCAGGTTGCGCACGGTGGTCTCGATGCCGCCCGGCGTCGGTTTGCCCTCGTCCAGATACATCGAGCCGCCATTGAACAGGATCAGGCCGATATTGTGGTTGCCGCCGAAGGTGTGGTTCCAGGGCAGCCAGTCGACGATCACCGGCGGCTCGTCCTTGAGGAAGGCGAGCGCGTTGCTGATCATGATCTGGTTGGCGCAGAGCATGCGCTGGGTGTTGATCACCGCCTTGGGGTTGCCGGTCGACCCGGAGGTCAAGAGGAACTTGGCGATCGTGTCGGGCCCGATCAGCCGGTTCATGTCCTCGAGCTTGGGGTGCTCCGGCGTCGTCAGCAGCTCGGCCAGCAACGTTACCTTGCGCCCCGGCACCGCGCCGCGGCTGGCGGCGATCTCGGTATCCGCCGGCACGTTGGCGGAGATGGCGTCGGCGAACAGCGTGGCGTCGTCGGCGAACACCAGGCCCGGCGTCAGCAGCGAGATCACGTAGCCGAGCTTGCCGTAGTCCTTCGACACCAGCGAGTAGGGCGGCGACACCGGGCAGAACGGCACGCCGGCATAGAACGCGCCGAACGCCATCAGCGCGTGGTCGATCGAATTGCCGGACAGGATCATCAGCGGCCGCTCCTCCGACAGCCCGCGCGCGATCAGCGCCGAGGCGATGGCGCGGCTCGCGGTCAGGAGCTGGGCGTAGGTGAGTTCGCGCCAGCCGCCGCCGGCGGCGCGCTCCGCCATGAAGACGCGGTCCGGCGCCACCTTGGCCCAGTGGATCAGCTTGTCGGTCAGGCGCTCCGGATAGGCGTCAAGGCTCTGCTTCGGACGCAGATAGATGGTGCCGTCGTCGCGGCGATCGATGGTGACATCCGGCCGGCCGAACGAAATCGGCCGCAGCGGAGCGCTGGCAGGATCCGGTGTCCCGCTCTTCGATGAAATCGCAGCGATCGGATCTGGCATCACGCCCTCCCTGTGCTGTCGCACGCGCCGATTGGTGGCGCTGGTTATGCTTGCTGGCGGCCCGTCATTTCCGGCATTCGCAGCACTGCTGCCCGCGATCGCAGAAGCCGGACCGCCGGATCATGTCGGCTTGACGCGCGCCGTCTTGCGCTCGAGGAAGGCACGGATCCGCGCCTTCGCTTCCTTGTCGTTCTGCGCCACCGTCGCCATCAGCGATTCCATCATCAGCCCGACCTGGGGACTCGCCTCGGCGATCAGCGGCAGCGCCTGCAGCACCGCGAAATTGGTCAGCGGCGCATTGGTCGTCACCTTCTCGGCGAGTTCCATCGCCTTGGCCTCGGCCCCGCCCGCCTCGGTCAGGTACTGCGAGAAGCCCAGCGTGACCCCCTCGGTGGCGGTATAGATCCGCCCGGTCAGCATCATGTCGGCCATCCGCGCCACGCCGACCAGGCGCGGCAGGCGCACCGAGCCGCCGCCGCCGACGAAGATGCCGCGCTGGCCCTCGGGCAGCGCGTAATAGGCGCTCGGCTCGGCCACCCGGATATGGGCGGCGCAGGCCAGCTCAAGCCCGCCGCCGATCACCGCGCCCTTGAGCGCCGCGATCACCGGGACGCGGGCGTACTGGATCTTGTCGAAGGTGCGATGCCACATCCGCGAATGCTCGAGGCCCTCGGTGACGTCGCGTTCCGACAGTTCCGACAGGTCGAGGCCCGACGAGAAGTGCTCGCCGACGCCGTGGATCAGCACCGCGCGCACATCCGCGGCAATGGTCGAGAAGCAGTCGTCGAGCGCGAGCACGAGGCCGTCATTCATGGCGTTGCGCTTGGCGGGCCGGTTCAGGCCGATGGTGAGAACCGCCCCGACGCGGTCGATGGCCAACAGCGCCCGCGTGTCGGCGGCGGCGGTCCCGGAGGTGGCGTTTCCCATGGCAAGCCCGTTTTGTTTCGTGAAGAATAGTTATGCTATATAACTATACCCGCACGGTCAAGCGCCGGCGCGGGCGGTTCCGGCGTCGTGAGTGCCTTAAAGCACCTGGTGGACGTCGAGTTCGACGTGGTCGGGGCGGCGGGTGCCGACGCCGACGAACAGGGATTCCATCAGCCAGCGATAGCCGGGATGCCCGGTCTCGAACCGCGGCACCGAGCGAAAATAGATCAGTTTGGGGTCGACCGGCTCGCCGCGCCTGATCCTGTCGAGCGCCTCCTTCGGCCCGAACCGCATACCGACATTGTCGATGTAGATCACCGCGCCGTCGTCCATCTCGATGGCGTATTTGGCCTCCAGCTCGGTGAAGCCGTTGGGGCGGATGACCTGATAGTCGGCGCCGCCCTCGCGGATGCGGCCGTGCAGGCCCTCGCCGACCAGTTCGCCGCCGAGGATCGGGATCACGCGACGGGCGCCGTAGCCGAAATCGCCGGCCTCGATCGGCGCCGCGACCATGATCCTGAGGCTGAAGACGTGGCGGGTCGCGAGGGTGGGCACCATGATGGATTATCCGATCATGCGTTGCGGGAGCCAGGTGGCGAGCAGCGGAAAGGCGACCAGGATGGCGAGGCGGATCAGGTCGGTGACGACGAAGGGCAGCACGCCGACGAAGATGGTCGACATGCTGACGTCCTTGATCACGCTCTTGATCACGAACACGTTCATGCCGACCGGGGGATGGATCAGGCCGAGTTCGACGGTCATGACGATGATGACGCCGAACCAGATCGGGTCGAAGCCGAGCGCGGAGATCACCGGGAACACGATCGGCACCGTCAGGATGATCATGGCCATGGCATCCATCAGGCAGCCGAGCACCAGATACATCAGCAGGATCAGCGCCAGCACGCCGTAGGGGCCGATGCCGAGCGAGGTGAGGAACGTGGTGACGTGCTGCGGCGTCTGGGTGATGGTGAGGAAGTAGCCGAAGCACAGCGCGCCGATCAGCACGGTGAACACCGCCGCCGCGGTGCGGGTGGCCTGCAGCAGCGACTGCAGGATGCCCTCGCCGCTCAGCTTGCCGCGCAGCACCCCGATCAGGAAGGCGCCGACCGCGCCGACCGCGCCGGCTTCGGTGGGGATGAATAGCCCGCCATAGAGCCCGCCGATCACGAACACGAACAGCAACAGCGGCGACCAGACGTCGCGCAGCGCGCTCGCCCGCTCGCCCCACGACGCTTTCGTCCCGGTCGGCAGGAAGCCCGGCCGCAGCCGGCCGATCAGGGCGATGGTGATCATGTGCATGGCGATCGCCAGCAGGCCCGGGACGATGCCGGCGATGAACAACTTGCCGATGTCCTGCTGGGTGATGATGCCGTACACCGCCAGCACCGTGGACGGCGGCAGCATCGCCCCCAGCGTGCCGCCGACCGCGATCACCCCGGTGGAGAACGACTGCGGGTAGTTGAAGCGCCGCATTTCCGGATAGGCCACCGCGGAGAAGGTCGCGGCGGTCGCCACCGACGAGCCCGAGATCGCCGCGAAGCCGCCGCAGGCGGCGATGGTGGCGATGCCGAGCCCGCCGCGCCAGTGCCCGACGAAGGTGTTGGCGGCGCGGAACAGCTCGCGGCTGATGCCCGACACCGAGACGAAGGCACCCATCAGCAGGAACATCGGGATCACGCCGAAGGTGTAGTCGGTGACGGTGCGCATGGTGGTCTGGCCGACCAGCTTCAGCGCCGGCGAATAGCCGGTGAGGTAGCCGAAGCCGGTGATGCCGACGAGGCCCATCGCCATGCCGACCGGCACGCGCAGCAGCATCAGCACGAACAACGCGACGAAGCCAAGAATGGCGACGGTTTCCGGGCTCACGCGATCACTCCGAGGGCTTGAGTTTGGCGTCGTGGATCTCTTCCGGATGGAAGATCAGCCGCCAGGTGCGGATCGCGATCAGCGCCACCGCCGAGACGTCGCCGGCCCAGGCCACCGCGAAGAACGGCCAGTTCGGCAGCCGCAGGTCGTAGGTCAGGACGTGGTCCAGGTAGGTGGTGTGGACCTTGTCGAACAGCGTGATGGTCTGCACCGTGACCACGAACAGCAGCACCAGGGTGGCGAACACGTCGATCAGGCGCTGGTACTTCGGCGAGACGTTGGCCCAGACCAGGTCGACGGTGATGTGCGAACCGCGGTAGCTGGTCGCGGCGATCCCCCAGAAGATCAGGATGCCGAGCAAGAGCCGGCCGAAATCGTAGTAGTCGGGGATGGTCACGGCGAAGAACTTGCGCATCACGATGGCGACGAAGGTGTTCAGCGCCACGATCCCGACAAAGGCGGCCGCGACCAGCTCGATGCCGTCGATGAAGCGGTCCATCAGGTTCTTGCGCGCGGAGCGCGGCGGCGGAGGCGAGGCGTCGGACGATGCGGACGACGGTGCGGACATCAGGTCACCACGGGTCGGGGGCGGGTTCGGCGTTGTGAGGGAATCGTTGCGCGCAAGCTGATGGCGGGGCGCAAGCGCCGCCCCGCCATCGAAGCGCGCCTAGAGCCCGGCGCCGTGCTTCTTGATCGCGGCCTGCAGGTCCGCCTCGATCTGCACCGGGTCGCGGCCGGAATTCTTCACCGTCTCGGCCCAGCTCTCGTGCAGCACCTTGACCGCGGTCTTCCACTGCTCGAGCTGCTCGTCGTTGAGCTTGTAGACCTCGTGATCGGGCAGCGCCTTCATCTTGACGCGGCCATTGGCCTCGAAATCGGTCCAGGGGTCGGACACCTTCGCCGCCCATTCCGGCGTGCAGAGGTCGTCGAACACCTTCTTCTGCGCCGGCGACATCGAGTTGTAGGTGTTGAGATTGACGTTGTAGGTGAACACCGTGGTGTAGAGCGGAACGTCGATGTGATACTTCACCACCTTGTCGATGCCGAACAGGAACATCGAGCCCCAGGGGAACGTGATCTCGTCGGCGACCCCGCGCTCGATGGCGTCGCGCGCTTCCGGCGCCGACGCCTGCACGTTGGTGCCGCCCAGCAGCTTGACCATCTCGGCGATGGTGCTTTGCGCCGGGCGCACCTTCAGCCCCCTGAGATCGGACGGCAGCACGACCTTTTTCTTGCCGTGCAGCGTGCCGGGATCATGGATGAAGCCGAAGCACAGCTTGGTGTCCTTCATCTCCATCGGCGCGTATTTGCGATACCATTCGTCGAACGCCAGCGTGCCCTTCTTGCCGTCGCCGAAGGTGAACGGCAGCTGGCCCGCCGCCACGATCGGAAACCGCCCCGGCTGGTAGCCCGGATTGACGTAGGTGACGTCGGCGATGCCGTCGCGCGCCATGTCGTAGTGATCGAACGCCTTGCCGAGCTGTTCCGAGGGAAACACCGTCGACTTGATGGTGCCGCCGGAGGCCTTTTCGAGATCCGCGGCCCACGCCATCGTCGCCGGCACCAGCGGATGCGCCGGCGGAACCCACAGCGATATCTTCAGGTTGATGGTCTTGTCCTGGGCGATGGCAGGCGTCACGCAGGCCGCGACCAGCAGCGCCAGCAGCACTCTCTTCATGGGCATTTCTCCCTCCCTCAGGTGTTGCGCGGGCCGGAATTCCGGTTCCCGGTCGATTTTGTTAACATGTTATCTAATTCGTCCGGCTTTACAAGCCGCCGGGCGCGGCGGCCGCCTCGCGCCGTGCCATTGGCATATCCGGGACCGGTCGACATATTGATGACGTTCCAACGGACTTGCCAAGGGCAACGACGGAAGCAGCCGGGAAAATACTTGCCGAGGCAACCTTTTCAAAACTGGTTATATCATATAATCAGTAGCCGAAACCAGACGCGCGGCGAGCGGGCGGCTCGCGAACGGCGCCGCGGAACCAGGGAGGAGCAGCATCATGCGCACGCAGGTCGTGATCATCGGCAGCGGACCCGCCGGGCTGTTGCTGGGCCAGCTGCTCCACACCTACGGCATCGACAACGTCATCGTCGAGCGCAAGGACCGCGACTATATCCTCGGGCGCATCCGCGCCGGCGTGCTCGAACAGGGCACCGTGGCCCTGATGGACGAGGTCGGCAGCGGGGCGCGGCTGCACCGCGAGGGCCTGGTCCACGACGGCATCGAACTCGCCTTCGACGGCAAGCGCCACCGCATCGACCTCAACAAGTCGACCGGCGGCAAGACGGTCACCGTCTACGGCCAGACCGAAGTGACCCACGACCTGATGGACGCGCGCGCCGCAGCCGGCCTCGTCACCGTCTACGACGCCGACCGCGTCACGCCGCTGGATTTCGACGGCGGCACGCCGCGGGTCAGCTACGTCAAGGACGGCGCCAGCCACGAGATCGCCTGCGACTACATCGCCGGCTGCGACGGCTTTCACGGCGTCAGCCGCCAGAGCGTGCCGGCCGCGGCGCTGCGCCAGTTCGAGCGGGTGTATCCGTTCGGCTGGCTCGGGCTGCTCTCCGACACGCCGCCGGTCTCGCCGGAACTGATCTATACCCGCCACGAGCGCGGCTTCGCGCTGTGCTCGATGCGCTCGAAGACGCGCAGCCGCTACTACGTGCAGTGCCGGCTCGAGGACAATGTCGAGCACTGGTCCGACGACATGTTCTGGGACGAATTGCGGCGCCGGCTCGATCGCGAGGCCGCGGAGTCGCTGGTGACCGGCCCGTCGCTGGAGAAGAGCATCGCGCCGCTGCGCAGCTTCGTCGCCGAGCCGATGCGGTTCGGCCGGCTGTTCCTCGCCGGCGACGCCGCCCACATCGTGCCGCCCACCGGCGCCAAGGGGCTCAACCTCGCCGCCAGCGACGTCCACTATCTCGCCCAGGCCCTGCGCGAGCTCTACGCCGACAAGTCCGAGGCCGGCATCGATGCCTATTCGGCCAAGGCGCTGACGCGGGTGTGGAAGGCGGTGCGGTTCTCGTGGTGGATGACCTCGATGCTGCATCGTTTTCCGGACACCGATGCGTTCACCGCCCACATCCAGCTCGCCGAGCTCGACTATGTGGTCGGCTCGCAGGCGGCAATGAGCTCGCTGTCGGAAAACTACGTCGGGTTGCCCTATTAGGCCCCCGACCGCCGGCGCACCGGAAAACGGCATGAGATTTGCGTCTGTTTCGCCATAGGCGGGGAAATGTTTTGGCATGGACGCGGAAAAACAGAGATCCGATCCCGACTTCCAGGCCTGGCGCTCGCCGGTCGAGCGCCAGCTCGACGGCTTGTTGGGCGAATTGGCCGCGTTCAACGAGCGTATCGGCGAGTTGACCAGGCAAGGGCATCAAAGCCACGCGGTCAGCGTCCTGAAGGCTCAAGCCCTCAGTCTTGCCAGTCAAATCGACGAGCTGCGGTGTTTGCTGGCCGTGCCGAAGCGTTAGCCTGCGGTCAGGGTTTCGAGGCCGAACCGCCGTCGCCGAACTGCTCCAGCGCCTCCAAGGCGTGACAGGCGTACATGGAGGCCGGACCGCCGCCCATCAGGATGGCGACGCCGAGCGTTTCGATCACTTCCGCCCGGGTCGCGCCGGCCGCGAGCGCATCGTGCACGTGATAGGCGATGCAATCCTCGCAGCGCATGGCCACGGCTATTCCGAGCGAGATCAGTTCCTTGAACCTGGGAGACAGCGCGCCTTGCGCCATGGCGCCCTTGTGCAGGCTTGCGAAGCCTGCAAGCGGGGCTGGCAGTTCGCGCCCCAGCTGGCCCAGGGCGGCTTGTAGCTGCTTGTAGCGTGCGGGATTGTCGGTCAGCATCTGGATGCTCCTCGCGCTCATGCGCTTTTCTGCAAATCGTCGATCATCGCCTTCAGGAAGCGCGACGCCTCGCCGCCGGTGACGACCCGATGATCGAAAGTGAGCGATAGCGGCAATGTGTCGGTGAAGGCGAACGACTTTTCGCGCAACACCGCCTGCTGGAAAATTCGTCCGGCGCCGATGATCGCCACCTGCGGGGGGACCACGACCAAAGCGGCCTGCAATCCGGCAATCATGCCGAAGTTGGACAGCGTGATCGTGGGGTTGCGCAAATCGGCGAGCGGCACCGAGCGCGCCCGCACCGCCGTTTTCAGCCGGTCCACATCCGCGCGCAGCGCCGACGGTTCACGATTGCCGGCATCCCGAAGCACCGGAACGATCAGTCCGGCTTCGGTATCGACCGCGATACCCAGATCGATCCGGCCGAGGGTTTGAAGCGTCATCGCCTGGCCGTCGTACCGCGCGTTGAGAATCGGCTCGACCGCGCAGCCGGCCGCGACGGCGCGGATCAGGCGGGTGGTGATATCGCCATGTCCGCTCCGCCAGGACCCGATGTCGGCCTCATCCCATACGGTGGCAGGAACCACCTCGGCATGGGCCTTGGCCATGTTCACGGCCATGCTCCGCCGCATGCCGGAGAGTTCCTTGGCTTCCGGTGCGGATTTGTCGCCGCCGGAAACACTGGCGCGTTCGACGTCCGCACGCGTGATTGTCCCCTGCGGGCCGCTGCCCGCGATCCGCGTCAAATCGACACCGCGTTGATGCGCCAGCGCCCGCACCGCGGGCGAAGCGGAAACCGTTGCCCTGTGGAGCGCCGATGCAGCAGGCGCCGGCGTCGCAGGTGTAGCGCTCGTGGGCGCCGGCTCGGCCGGCGGAGACTTTTCGCGCCTTGCTTCCAGCTCGCCGACCACGGTCCCGGTGTCGACATGCGGCGCTTCGTCGAACTCGACCAGCGGCGCACCGACCTTCAGGCGCTGGTGCGGCTTGCCCAGCAGATGCTTGATGTATCCCGAACGCGGCGAGGGAACCTCGACCACGGCTTTCTCGGTTTCGACGGAAACCAGGGGCTCGTCGACCACGACGTGATCGCCTTCGCCGACGTGCCAGGCGACGATCTCGGCATCCTGAAGGCCTTCGCCCAGATCCGGAAGGTTGAACGTGCTCATGCGTAGGCCATCGCGCGGTCGACCGCCTTGCCGATACGGGCCGCGTCCGGCAGGTAGACGTTCTCGAGCTTGAGCAACGGCATGATGGTGTCGTAGCCGGTGACGCGCTCGATCGGCGCCAGCAGGGAACTGAAGGCGCCTTCGGCAATCCGGGCGGCAATTTCGCCGCCAAAGCCGCCGGTCAATGGCGCCTCATGCACGATCACGCAACGGCCGGTCTTCCTGACCGAATTGATGATGGTCTCGGCATCGAGAGGCTTCAACGTCGCGACATCGATGACCTCGGCGCTGACGCCCTTCGCCTCCAGTTCCGCGGCGGCCTTCAGCGCCTCGGGTATCATGCCGCCCCAGGCGACGAGCGTGATGTCGCGACCTTCGCGCAGCACGAAGCAGCGGTCGACCGGCAAGGCCTTGCCGTCATCGACCATCTCCTCGTGCGCGCCACGGTAAAGCTTGGTGGGCTCCATGAACACGACCGGATCCGAGCCGCGAATCGCGGCCAACAGCAGGCCGTAGGCCCGGCGCGGCGACGACGGGATGATCACTCTCAGGCCCGGAATGTTGGTAAACATCGCTTCCGGGCTCTCGGAATGATGCTCGGGCGCGTGAATGCCTCCGCCGCACGGCGTGCGCACGATCATCGGACATTGCATATGCCCGCGCGTGCGGGTGCGAAACCGCGAAGCATGGTTGTTGATCTGGTCGATCAGCGGAAATATGAACCCGCTGAACTGGATTTCCGCGACCGGTTTGAAGCCGGCGGCGGCAAGGCCGACCGAGATGCCCCCGATGCCGGTTTCCGCCAACGGCGTATCGCGCACGCGGTCTGCGCCGAAGCGCGCGAACAGTCCATCGGTGGCCCGGAACACGCCGCCGTCGATGCCGACATCCTCGCCCAGAATAATCACCCGCTCATCTTCGGCCATGGCCCGCGCGAGCGCGAGATTGACGGCCTGCACCAGTGTTGTCTCGGACATTTTTCACTCCGCCGCGTGGGGTAGGTTGGCCGCAAGACTGCTCAATACGGCGCGTTTCTGCGCCGCAAGATCGGCTGGAAGCTCGGCATAGGTGTAATCGAACATCACCGAGGGATCCTGCGGCGGCGTCGCCAGATAGGCTTCGCTTGCGGCTTCGATCTCCGCATTGATCTCGTTGAGAAGCTTGTCCTCGTCGGCCTTGGCCCACACCCCCGCCGTCGTCATATATTGTAGCAGCCGCTTGATAGGCTCTTCCTGCCAATGCGGCGTCACCTCGTTATCCTTGCGATACCGGCTGGCGTCGTCGGACGTCGTGTGATCGCCAAGGCGGTAGGTGAGGGCTTCGACCACGCACGGGCCCTGGCCCGCCCGCGCGCGCTCCAGCGCCGCGCTCACGACCGCGCGTACCGCGATCACGTCGTTGCCATCGACCTGCTCGCCCGGGATTCCGACCGCGATGGCCTTCTGAGCCAGGGTCTGCGCCGCGGACTGCGAAGTTCGCGGCACCGAAATCGCCCACTGATTGTTGCAAATCACGAAAATTACCGGCAGCGTCCAGGCGCCGGCGAAATTCATGGCCTCATAGACGTCGCCCTTGGAGGTGGCGCCGTCGCCGAACACGCAAACCACCGCACGCGGCTCTTTTCGCAGTTTGAGGGCAAGCGCCACTCCCGCGGCATGGAGCGCGTGGCTGCCCACCGGCACGCAATTCGGAAAGTCGTGGGGCGCCTTCGCAAAATGATTGCCGCGCTCGTCGCCGCCCCAGTACAGGAACAACTCGACCGGCGTGGCGCCGCGCCATAGTTGACCACCATGCTCCCGGAAGCTCGGCACCAGGATATCGTCGGGACGCATGGCACTGGCTGTGCCAACCGAGACGGCCTCCTGGCCGATCGACGAAGCGTAGGTACCGAGCCGGCCGGTGCGCTGCAATGCCACCGCCTTGGCGTCGAAGGCGCGGGCTCGCACCAGCGCGCGAAGCAGCGAGGTCAGCGTGGCTGGATCCTGCGCATCCTTCGGCAGTTCCTGAACAAGGTTGCCGCTCGGATCAAGGTAGCGGGTGAGATCAACTTCGAACTTCGCGGCAATCACTGATTTGTTCACGATGGCCTCCTTATTCATTCCGCAGCTTGCGCAGCATAGTCGTCGATCTCCGTTTCATCGAGGCCGGCTTCCGCGGCCTTGAACAAGGGAGTGAGCGCGACGGCGACGACGAGGTTGAGAATGCCGGAGGCGAGCGCAACGTAGCAGGGAATTGTGACGCCGAAGATGTGCAGCGGATAGACGCTCGCGGTGAAGCCGAGCGACGCGACCATCCAGGTCCCCGTCACCATTCCAACCAGCCAGCCGACGAGCAATCCGCGCCCCGTCAGCCACTTCCGCACGAACAGACTCATGGCAACCGACGGGAAGGTCTGGATCACCCAGATGCCCCCCAGCAACTGGAACTGGACGACGTACTGCAGCGGGATCGCAATCACGAAGATGAGGGCTGCGGCCACCATCAACAGTGCAAACACCTTGGCGATGGAGGTTTCCCGGATCTGCCTGGCTTCGGTGGTGCCGGAATGCACGAACTCGCCCCAGATGTCGCGCGAGATGATATTGGCCGAGCCGATCGCCATCACCGATGCCGGGACCAGCGCGCCGATGGCGATGGCGGCGAACGCCACGCCGACGAACCAGTCCGGAAAATATTTCGTGAGCAGCGCAAGCAGCGCATAGCTGGGTCCGTAGTGCTTGAAACCATCCGCGAACATCGGATCGCTGCTGACGCCCGCCGCCACCGCGACAAAGCCGAAGATCGACAGGAACCAGAGCACGATGTTGAAGATCGGCTGGATGATCGCATTCTGTTCGATCACCCGCCCGCTCGACGAGCTCAGCAAGCTGGTCACCGCATGCGGGTAGAGGAACAAGGCCAGCGCCGAACCCAGCGCCAGACTGGAGAATGCACTGAACGATCCCCAGTTCTCCGCCGTCGGGGCAGCCAGCAGGACGTTCTGGGCGGGAACCTTGGCAAAGATCGCCCCATAGCCGCCGAGCTGGCCGGGGATGACGACAATGGCGACGATGACCGTGGTAAAAATCAGCACCCCTTTGAGGATGGCGATGAAGGCCGAAGCGCGCAGGCCGCTCATGGCGCTGAAGGTGGCGAGCACGACGAACGAAATGATCAGCGGCAGATATGTCAGCCAGCCGCTGCCGACGTAACCGACCGCGCCGAAAACCACCTGGGTGCCCACCAGCTGCAGGGCAATGTAGGGCATGGTCGCGAGAATTCCGGTCAAACCCACCGCCAAGGCCAGCCAGCGATTGCCGAAACGTCCACGCACATATTCCGATGCGGTGACGTAGCCGTGTCGATGCGCGACCTGCCAGAGCCGCGGGAAGATCAGGAACAACAGCGGAAACGCGATCGTCGCATAGGCGACGCCGAAAAAGCCGAGCGCGCCGACGCCGAAGACAAGCGCCGGCACCGCGATGAAGGTGTAGGCGGTATAAAGATCGCCCCCGACCAGGAACCACGTGATCAACGTGCCGAATCGGCGCCCGCCGAGCCCCCATTCGTGCAGGGAATTCATATCGCCCCGCCGCCACCGGCCCGCGACGAAACCGAGGATCGTCACGCCCAGAAAAAACACGGCGAAGACCGCTGTGGCGGTCCAATTCAAATGGTCGATCACGC